>NZ_JBOEFX010000119.1:0-48789 GCF_050633125.1 Lewinella sp. | reverse complement strand
TTGCCGTCATCGGTAACACCAGGACCGCTATAAACACCCAGGTCTCCTGTAACTGTTCCTTGTGGAGGCGTACCACCGCCAAGACCAGCTTGTACGCCGGCATCAACACATAGGTCTGCAAGAGCAGTGAAGTTTACGGTAGGTAGTGCGAAAACTTCTATGTCATCACTAGCACTACTTGTACAACCATTTGCATCGGTATAAGTATAAGTGATCGTATGCACGCCCACGCCTGCGTCAGAAGGTGTAAAGAGATATTCGTCTCCCTCCCCTGTGTCAAACACACCAGGGCCACTGTAAACGCCTCCTACAGGTAATCCTGCTTGAAGATCAAGGTATCCATCTGCATCTACACAAAAACCACCACCGGAATAATTTTCCAAAGCAGAAGTTGAATAGGTTACTACGGGTAACGCAAATACTTCCACATCATCACTGGAGCTATCAAAACAACCTGACGCCCCTACGGTATAGGTAAGTGTATGCGTACCTACACCTGCCGCTGCCGGATCAAAGCTGTAGGTCATGCCGTTGCCATCGTCGGTAACGCCTGTACCGCTGTAAACGCCACCCATTGGCGTGCCACCACCTAAACCAGCTTGTACACCAGCATCAACACATAAATCAGCAGAGACGGTAAACATCACTACCGGCAAAGCAAATACTTCTATCATATCACTAGCACTGACAGAACAGCCATTATCATCGGTATAAGTGTACGTAATAGTATGAACACCAACTCCCGCAGCAGCAGGGTCAAAGCTATAGGTCATTCCGTTGCCGTCATCCGTGACGCCAGGGCCACTATAAACACCAGAGTCCCCATCAACGGTACCCTGTGGAGGTGTACCGCCGCCTAAACCAGCTTGTACACCAGCATCAATACATAAATCAGCAGGAGCTGTAAATGTTACTACTGGCAAAGCAAACACCTCTACATCATCACTGGCACTAGCCATACAGCCGTTGCCATCTGTAGTGGTATAGGTAATGGTATGCGTACCCACACCAGCTGCTGCTGGGTCAAAATCATAAGTGTCATTTCCATTATCGGTAACACCAGGGCCGCTGTAAGCACCGCCCGTTGGGGTTCCGCTACCAAGGCCAGCTTGCACACCTGCGTCGATACATAAATCAGCAGGAGCTGTGAAAGCTACAGAAGCGCTGGCCGTAACTACCAAATCATCGGTAGCCGGAGGAGCTTCCCCTGTTGTGCCGTTTTGGTCGAAGGTAAGCACACTTGTTACGTTGTTATAGGTACCGGCTGCCGTTCCACAAGGCACCATCACGGTCACATCAAATGAACAACTAGCTCCAGGTGCCAATTCTCCGCGACCAAAGTTGATCACAGAACTCCCCATTGCAGCAGAAATATCTCCACAAATACCAGATTGTGGCAAATCTGTCGCTATCAGTCCACTCACCACTGCATCCAAGTCATCGATGAAACTAATGCTAGAAGCAGTTTCTGTTGGATTAGCATTGGTGATCGTAAAGGTCAAAGTCGTTGTACCTCCAGGGGCTATTGGTCCACTAAATGTTTTGGTAAAGATGATCGATTCAATAGTCAAATCATCCGTAGCAGGGTCACCTACAACAGCCAGTCCATTCAAGTCTCCGGTTACAGTACTGGTAGGTGAAGGGTACACACTACCATAGGGAGCATTAGCAGGCACTTGTAAAGTCACACTGAAGGTACACGAAGCACCGGCTGCGAGACTTCCGCCTGTAAAACTCAGTAAGCCTGTACCACTTAGCGTGCCACCACAAGTCGACATTGGCAAACCGGTAGCCGCCAAGCCTGTTAGCGTAGCATCAAAATCATCGGTAAAGGCAATATTTGTGATGGGTTCTGTAGCACTCAGATTGGTAATCGTATACTCTACGGTAACAGTACCACCTGGTGCAACCGGATCATCCGTAAAGGTTTTCGTAAGTTGAATACGATTATTATCCACCGTGAGTGGTGCCGTAGCAGCAGGTAGCACCCGCGTTGCACCGTCAATATTAACCGTCACATTGGACGTCGTATTGACATAATCATCATTAGCAGCAGTAAGAGGTATCCGAACTGGAATGTCAAAACTACACGATGTGCCAGCAGAAACACTACCTCCTGCATATATGAAAAATGTTGTACCAGAAACGGTACTAGCATTACAGGCCGCAGCACCTGTAGGTAGCGCCCCTTCTGTCGTCAGGCCAGGAATAACAGCATTCAAATTATCCGTAAAAATAATATTAGTACCATCAAAAGCAGTCGTATTGTCTATGGTAAACCGCAAGGTCACCAACTCGCCAGGTAAAGCTGTTGATGGAATAAATTCTTTCGTTAAAGTAAATCCGCCAACAAGTAAATCATCGGTAGCCGCCTCTCCTGTAGCTGCTTGCCCACCTACGGTAGCAGACAAAGCACTGGTGGTATTTGTATAAGTACCAGGAGTAGTTCCAGCCGGCACCTGTACAGGTACAGTGAAGGTACATTCCTCTCCCGGTGCCATATCACCTCCTGTGAAGCTGAGGTTGGTGGTTCCGCTGATCTGAGATCCTACACCACAAACATCGTTCATCGGCAAGCCTATCGCTGACATTCCTGCAATGACTGCATTTAAATCATCTGTAAAGGAGACGGCTGTTGCGTTACCCGTAGCAAATTCATCGTAGGTAAGCGTGAACTCAAGGTTCACAATATCACCCGCATTTACCGGATCATCGGTAAACGCTTTAGCTAAGCGTGGAATAGCCAATACCTCCAGATCATCCGTAGCAGGAGAAGCCTGAACGGTAGTACCATTTAATGACCCCGTCAATACAGCGGTTGTATTCGTATATGATCCAGATGGAACATTAGAAGGTATACTAAGGTCAATACTAAAAGTACAGGAAGCACCAGCGGCGATATTCCCCCCAATCATACTAAAGTTTGACTGGCCACTGATATTTTGTTCAAAGAAAAACGAGCCTGCTCCGCAAGAATTAGCGGCGGGCAAGGCGCTTATTGTTGTACCTGAAATAAACTGCGATATATTATCATTAAAAGCGATATCCGTCAACGCATCCGTTGGACTGGTATTGGTGATCGTAAACTCTAGTGTTGTTGTTCCACCAGCCGGAATCGGATCATTTAAGAAGTTTTTGGTAAATGTGGGTACGTACTGCACAAACAAGTTTGCGTTGGCTTGATTGCCTGTTACTACACTTCCATCGATATCTGCAGTAATTGCGCTGGTTGTGTTAGGGTAAGTACCAGAGGTAGCTCCGGCAGGCACCATCACGGGTATGCTGAACGTGCAAGAACTATTCGGTGCCAAAGTTCCTCCGGTAAATGTTAACAATGTAGTTCCTGACAACTGAGCCCCCGTGCCACAAATATCATTTAACGGGGTGCCAGTGGCCGTTAGACCTGCGAGTACGGCACTCAGATCATCGGTGAAAGATACATTGGTAGCAGTGAAATCACGGCTCAGGTTAGTTATCGTAAACTCCAATTCAGTCGTCCCGCCAGGAGAGACCGGATTGGTAACAAAGCGCTTTTGTAGTAATATTTCGTTTGGTTCTACTACCTCTAAAATAGCAGCAGCAGCACCACAATTAAGCGTCTGGAAGAAATTATTGAGGATCGAAAAATTCTCTGTTACATTGTTTTGAGTACCAGCAGAAATTGCTTCTACATCAACGCTTATCGTACAACTTGTTCCTGCCGCAACGGTAGTTTGCCCAAAGACTATTGGTCCGTAGGTTATATTGTTGGAGCCAGGTACCGCAGTAACCGAACCATTCATACAGGTAACGGTTATATTCGCCGGATTGGCGACAACCAAGCCAGGAGGAAGGTTGTCCATAAACTGTGCACTATTCAAGTCTACTCCTCCTCCTGAATTATCAATAGTGAAAGTCAACGTACTGGTTTCACCAACGTTAATCGTGCCAGGGCTGAAACTTTTGGAAAAGAGTGGGCAAGCTGCATTTACAGTCAAATTCGCAGAAGCAGTTCCACTATTTCCCGCAAAAGAAGTGAGGTCCCCCGTAGTATTCGTCGAAGTTCCAACCGTACTCGTAGTCACGTTTACCGAAATAGTACAGAATTCATTGGCTGCAACTTCGCCGTTTGTCATCGTGATGCTACTACTACCCGCTACCGCAGTGATATTAGCTTCATTTATCCCACAAGTACTCGTGATGGCAGGCACGGCAGCGACCGTCATTCCTGCTGGCAAATTGTCAACAAAGTTGAGATCTGTCAAGCCCGTAGCGGAGCCCGTATTATCAATGGTGAAAGTTAAAGTAGTTACAGCCCCCTCACCAATTGTATTAGGATTGAAAGATTTTGAGAAAGAAGGCGGTAGAATGTTCAGCACCTCTACATCATCAGAGGCCGACTCCCCTCCTACTGTATAAGTTAGGGTATGCACACCTACTCCGGCAACAGCCGGGTTAAAGGTATAGGTCATGCCGTTGCCATCATCGGTAACGCCAGGACCACTGTAAACACCTCCCGTTGGGCTACCCTCACTCAAGCCTGTTTGTATACCTGCATTTACCGACAAGTCAGGTAAAGCCGTGAAAGTTACCCCATTAAAGTCCTCTGCACAAACTACGAGTGGCATCTCATCGCCAGCCATACAGCTGATGCTGCTTCCGCTGTTATTGACGAAAATCAGACATTCGTCCGCAGCAGTTGCCGATACAACTACACCCGCCAAATCACCACCTTGAGGCCCAAAAACAGCTATTCCTGCAGTACCTGAGCCTGTGGCTCCTTGGTAAATCGTGAGGTTGTCTTCAAAAACATCGTAAGTACCCTGGTCGATCGTGACACGAACAAACTGTCCTGCACTAGGGCATACTTCAAAGATGACCAGATCGGTTTCATTATCGCCATAGCAATTGAAGTAAGTCGTTGTGCCTGCCGGGCAGCCACAAGCCGCCAGTACTTCTATATCATCCATTGCATCACCAAAACATCCCAATGGAGAAGTGTAAGTGATGGTGTGTACTCCCAACCCAGCTACTGCTGGATTGAAATCGTAGGTGCCGTCTCCATTGTCGGTTACGCCGGGGCCACTATAGGTTCCGCCAGCCGGAGAGCCGCCCGTTTGATTGTCTAATCTTCCCGCATCTATACAAAGATCAGCAGGCGCGACAAAGCTCGAAGTACCATTCGCCAGCACCTCCACGTCGTCATCTGCTGCTTGTCCATTGGCCGTATAAACAATGGTCTGCGTGCCCACTCCCGCTGCTGCAGGATCAAAACTGTAGGTCATCCCGTTACCATCATCAGTTACGCCAGGCCCGCTGTATACGCCGCCCGTAGGAACACCTCCGCTAAGGTTCGTTTGTACGCCCGCATCCACACATAGGTCAACGGGGGCCATGAAACTGGTATTCGGTGTTGCTCCGTTACCGCAAACTTGCAGTTCTCCCAAACCTCCATCGTCACAACTCAAGGTAATATTATCACTATTGACAATGAAAATAAGACACTCATCAGCTACGCTGGCGTTAATCGTCGGCATGCCTATGCCTACGTCACCACTTACTGGGCCATAAATAGCCACTGCTCCCGTACCTGAACCTGTACCGCTTGCTCCCTGAAATACCGTTAGGTTATCAATGCCGTCTTCGAAAACTCCTTGCAGAATGGTAGCCGTAGCCGTATTTCCCGCGCTCGGACAAATTTCGAAAGCCGTGGTATTGACTTCGCCATTCTCGTAACAGTAAACGTAGAGGTTTTCACCAGGGCCGCATTGGGCTTGCAGCATCGTAGTAGTAAACACGAAAAGGCTGAGGAATAGGCAGAGTTGCCCCAAGGATTTTTTCATGGCAGATTATAATTTGCAATTGCAGGCTCCGTAAAGAGCCTCCGGTATATGGGAGAATTAGCAGCTTCCCGTAAATCGGGAAAATTTCTTTTAGGTCGTAAAATCAATACCTGAACAAGGTGAATTAATCCACCTTATTTAAATATCCCCAAAAATAATGAAAAATAACCGAAGCAGGGGAGTTCTCCTTAGCTAACCTCTCAAGAATTAACACAGAAGACATACTATCAGGGGCTGTGCCATCGTTCCTCGGCACCAGGCTATCCGCTCTTTCCGCTCCTTAGGGTCGGGATTAAAACCCGACCCTAAGAAGCGGAACCGCTACTATCCTTCATCCTTGCACCCTCCGGGCACCGCGCTCCGGCCTAAAGGCCTGCGCGACAATTGCTATTGGCAGATGGGGGCGTTTATTGCGCGAGTTAAATTCGTGAATTTAACTTATCGAGCGCCCCTTATAATCCTTTACATTTTCTTACATGGTTCAAAAAAACTTCATGCCTTTGGTCCTTCAATTAAACCTATTCTTTCACCACTTTTTGCACCTGCCATAGGCCTCCTACCTTCACTTGCACAAAGTACAAACCAGCGGCCAGACTGCTCACGTCTATTGCCAAATTGCGATTTCTCACCTGCGTTACGCGCATCATCTGCTGCCCATGAACAGCCCATATTACCACTTCTTCAATGTCTTCCGCGTAAGCAACTAGCTCTAATTGTCCTGCCGTAGGATTAGGGAATATCTTCACAGATACTGCCTCAACCAGCTCATCGGTACTGGTCACCTCACAGTAATTGTAAAAATTATTAGCATACAAAGCGCGCAAATCCTCCACATTATCGTACATCAAATTTACCTGCTGAAGGTGATTACTATCAGGAGCATGATGAAAAGAAAAAGCGACATCAATACTCATGCGCCCGCCTGGAAGCAAAAAGTCGGTAAGGTTAACGGCACCTACCCCAAAACGTTCTACTTCTGCTCCCGAGATTTGATACAGCGACCATTCCTCGGCATTCTGTGGTCTCCCAGGAAAGGCAAAATCCGTTGCTGGCAACGAACTCAATGGGTCGTAACCAACTCCTTGCGCAATCATCTTGCTTCCGTCACTAAACCGGCCTCGGAGGTAATTGTAGTACTCTTGGGGGGTTACTGGTTCCCGCAATCCCAATGGGGTATTTTCACCAGTAGCTTCGTGGTAGTAAAAACTTGACATCTGAGCATCCAGAAAGGTAACCGCCTGCACTGGCGGAATTCCCGCAAGAGGCAATGTATTCGTCGAACACAACTCACTACCATTGCCATCCGTAGCATTTACATTATAGGCATAGTAGGTATTCAGTTCTGGTGCAGACCCAATAAAATCATCCTCTGGGCAGCCCAATTCAAAATCCGTCCATAACCCCACATGTACGGAATCTAGTCGCTCTATCGCCCAATTCGTAAACTGATACCGACTAAAGACAGTACGATTTAGCCATTCCACTTCACTGCATCTGTACAACCAAATCAGTTGTTGGAATTCAAACTGTAGCTTAGTAGGGCTATTACTTTCTCCGTGATCGCCACCACTGTCATTGTAGATTACCCAGGCCATTACATCCGGCTGTTCCATATTGGTTCTTACGATGGGGTAATCTCCTGCAGCAGGGTTATAGATACCATCCCCATCAGCATCCCAAAAAGGAGCCAAATCACTTATAACTTCCACAGGTGGCAATTCAAAACCATTGTTCGCAAAGAAGAAAGGATTATCCTTAGCAGGCCAAGATAATACTGCGGGGTGATCAGCATCCAGCACACCATTATCCGAAAAATCTGCACGAACGGCATCAATTTCCGCTCTGGTCACCATCCAAACTTTATCCCAATTGTCGCAAGTTTCCAGGTTCGTTGTCCCTCGCACGGGGTCCGCTAGTGCCCCTCCTCCTGGATAATTAGGGTCTCCGTGATTCAAAGGACCTGGATAAAAATCAGTTAGCCCATCTTGTAGTCCTGATCTGGCAGCGACTACTTTTAAATTCCCCCCAGGGTCCTGTCCTCCAATCCACAAGCCTTGAGTCAAGATGGTTGTGATCCGCTCTTCGGGCGTGATGCCCACCGAGAAGCCTGCTTGGTCGCCATCCCAGAAGGAACTTCCCGAAGCACTCAGTGTAGCTTCTACCGCGTTACCTGTGAAGGTTTGGAAATTATCAGCAGGGCCACAGTTTTCCTGCCCCAGCAAAGACCAATGAGTTATCAGACATAAAACAATACAAAGCGTAAAAGAAAGGCGCGTTTCCATATTGGTAGTAGTTTAGGTTAAAAACACTACAATATACCGCCACTATTATGCCTGAACTACGTCTTAGTCACCGCATTTAGTAAACGTAGCTATTCCTTGTGTGACAGGACACCATTGAATGGTAAAACGCACTACAATTTTATCCCCCCTTACATGGTTCAAACATTGGCTACTTCTTCAGAATTTTCTCCGTCTCGGAATAATCCTGGCCGTCGATTTTCGCTAGCTCGATGGCTCTCATAGCCGTCTCTTTGGCCATTTTCTCATCACCGATCTTGTGGTAAAGCCACGCCAGGGTATCCATATTGGCGTAGCCGGGCTGCATCTCAACTGACATTTTTGCCCAAACTAGGGCCTGCTGGAGATGATCTTTATTGTCGCTTGATTCGAAGATCGTCCAAGCGGCAGAGTTCAACTCCATCGCGCTATCGCTACCATAGGTTGTATAATACTTTACAGCGGCAGACACGTAAGCATCATTGTCTTGCACCTGCTCAGCGTGGAGCATGGTATAATGGGCTAGTAACCTTGGAGCCATTGCGCCACCATACTCTTCGTAAAGGCTGACTATATCAGCTACTGCCGGGAGTTCACGCATATTGTTCTCCGCCATATAGTGGCCAACTATAGCCTGCTGCATGGTCATTACGAAGCTGCTAGCACCGGCGATTTCCATGGCTTTATCGGCGTTTTCCACGAGGTAATTCATGCGCTTGCCGCCGAGTTCTCCGGGGTTAGCAATAAGGAGCTTAATCGTCGCGGGTGCAGACCAGTCCTCTTGCATTTCCAGGTATTCACCGGATACTCTACCTGCTTTTTCCTGTTCGTAAACGTCAGTAAGAACTTGGCTATAGGCTGCAAGGAATTCTCCGCTGCGGTCACCTCCGTCATAGCGCTTGTTCATTACACCGAGGCTGCTTTCGCTGATCGCGGCATCGGCCAGCGCAAGAAATTCTTCCTGGGGGATGTAACCAATGCCCTTATGTACGATATCACCGTTGCCGTCAACAAAAAGGTAGGTAGGATAAACCATCACGCTGTAGCGTTGGGCGATAGCGGGGCCTTCGCCCTTTTCCATATCAAACTTAGCGTTGATGAAGCGTTCGTTGTAAACCTCCCCTACTTTCGCTTCGGGGAATACTTTAGCTGCCATCATCTTACAGGGGCCGCACCAAGTGGTATAGGCGTCGATAAAGATGACTTTATTTTCTTCTTTAGCCTGAGCCAGCAACTCGTCAAACGGCATTTCTACAAAGTTCATGCCTTCTCCTTCGGCGGCTTCGCTTTGGGCAAATATGTTCAATGAGAAGCAGCAAAGTAGGAGGAAAAATGAATATTTCATATTTGGTTGATGGTTGATGGTTGATGGTTGATAAAAATAAGGGATTTCACCTTACCACAAGCAAACGACTACGCTTTATTATAATTTCATGCTCCTTGTAGTATTTTGGGCCGTATGCTGACCTCACTGACTGTACATTGAGCACACTGGCGGCTTCGCGCGCCCAGGGTAGGTATTAAAAAACCAGAATAGACTAGATTAGAGACCGTACTTTCGAGAGGTAACAACAAAAAGAAGCGGCCCGCCAAATGCGAGCCGCTTCTTCAAATTTTTTCCATCTGATACATCTTATAGAAGAATAAATCATTAGTTTGAGGGGAGTCGTACCAATGATTTATCTCCTTTTTATCTTTTACGTCCGCAAAGCATGAGATAGTGATTTGCTGGGAGTTAAACTCCAAAAAAAATTATAATTTGTTATTAGCAGGACGAAAGATAGTTGCTATTATTCCGGTCGATGTGTCAAAGGTACACTAATTACCAAGTGGTACACCAATAAATCTTGCCAACTTAGAAAACGGTAGAAAATAGCCTTCTTACGTGCATTTTTTGCAGGGGATCGGTAGCACACTTATTGCCCAAGTATACCTCCAAATAGGAAACGGTAGGAAAACCCACAAGAGTGGTTGTTTTAAACCCGAAAACGTACTGTTTTAGAGCTAAGGTTGATTTTAGTTAAAGCAAACAGGGCTAATAAATGCCAGTGCCAGTACATTTTACCCCCCTTATGCCTCAAACATCCATTTAAAGAAAACCACAACGGAGTAAACGAAAACTACACTAAAAATCAAAATGTTCTTAATCAAAACATAAATTTACAAACAAAAAGATGTTATATTTGTAAAAATACTACTAAAACATGAAAAAGCAAGCCGTTAACCGTAAGTATAATTTCCCGGATGCCGATCTTTACGTCCAGTCTCTTGAACGGATTCGCTATGCTCAACGTGACATTGCCCAATTCACTAAATACGGTTATGACAAACATCGGTTAAAAGCTTTCATGGATAAATGCGAAAAATTCAGGCAGCTCCCTGATGATGACGAAGTACTTGGTGATCAAATGGTTACCACCGAAAAGAAAAGCATCTCCGCGGAAAAGCTCAAAGGAGCAATTCGCTCGGTAATGACCAGGGTAGGGATGAAGTACAGTAACCGTTCGGGACGTTACAGGAAATTTGGCACAGCAAAACTTGGAGACATGACGGACGCTCAATTGCTGTTTTGCGGCCGCCGAGTGGCCAGAGTGGCTCGTCAGCAAATAGATTTTCTTGCAGAAGTGGGTATGAACGAGAATGTCATCCAAAAAGTAGTGGATGCATGTCGGCAATTCGAAAATGCACTAAACATTCAACAGGATAAAGTAGCAGAACGAGATATCGCTGTAGAGCGTCGGACAGAACAAGGGAATATTCTCTACGATGAACTCGTAACCCTTTGTAATATTGGAAAAGATATCTGGGTAGAAACAGATCTGGCCAAGTACGAAAATTACACGATCTACGAAAGCAATAACGATCAAAAAATTGCCCGCAAGGAAAGACAAGGAGAGGTGTAGTTACAGCTTATTCAAGAACAAATATCAGGTTATAGAGAAATCCCGTACTCAAACTCAGTGTCACTAAATGCATCGTTAAGGCTCCAATAAGTAATAAATCCGTCTTTTCCTGTTTGATCGCACGTATTCCAGCCAAGCTCCCCAGGCCAGCAAAAAGCCATACCCCTACTACTCCTAAAGAAAAGAGATAGCTTAACCTCACTCCAAAATAGGAATAGGCTCCCGTTTCTCCACTACCACCAGCCAGTAAAAGCCTCCCTATCATCACGAGGACGATTCCCAACGTATACCATAAAAAACGAAAACAGCGCTGCCTGTGTTCTGGCAAATCAGGTTGCTCCTCATTCAAATCGTCTAAAACATCGTTCTCTTCCATAGATAAGTATTGCGCAAAAAAGTGATCAGGAATAGGTACAAGCTGTTAATTGATGGTATCTTTGCCGCATGGCGCAAGATAAACCTATTGCATTATTCCCACCGCATTTGCGGGCAATTGCTGAAGCACTTTCGGCTATTTTTCAAGATGGCTTCTATGCAGACAAAGTCATAGAACGCACCCTGAAGGCAGATCCTCGCAGAGGTGCTGGTGATCGGGCATTTATTGCTCAAAATATCTACGAGATCGTTCGTTGGTACAGGCTCCTCTACACTTTACGAGGTAGCGAACCGCGCACAGAAAACGATTGGTGGGAAATTATTGGCATCCGTTATATAATCGATGGTCACCGACTACCCGACTGGACCGAGTTCAAAAAACTGAAGCCGGAACTTATCCAGCAGCGGTACAGAAAAGCCAAAGAACAACGCGCTGTTGCTGAATCCATCCCCGACTGGCTGGATGAACTAGGCCTAAAAGAGCTAAAAGAACAGTGGGCCCCTACCCTACATGCCCTCAACCGACCAGCCGAAGTAATTTTACGAGTTAACACCCTTAAAGGCAATGCCAAGGGTTTGGTCGCTGCCTTAAAAAAAGACGAAATTACCAGCAAAGTTATCGGCGAAACTTCCGTTCATGTAATCAAGCGCAAAGCACTCTTTCGGTCTGCCGCTTTCAAAGCTGGTCTTTTTGAAGTGCAGGACTTTAGCAGCCAGCAGGTAGCTCCTTTCCTGGATGTAGCTCCCGGTATGCGGGTTATTGACGCTTGCGCAGGAGCAGGGGGGAAAACGCTCCACCTGGCCAACCTTATGGATAACAAAGGTCAGGTCATATCCCTGGATACCGAAAGCTGGAAACTAAACGAACTACGTAAACGCGCGCGCAGAAACGGGATTCACATTGTAGATACCCGTCCTATTACCAGTAGTAAAGTTATCAAACGATTAAGCCAATCAGCAGACCGCGTACTCCTCGATGTTCCCTGCTCCGGCCTGGGAGTCATCCGTCGTAATCCAGATTCAAAATGGAAAATGGATATCGAGTTTATTGATCGTATTAAAACGGTACAACAAGAAATACTACAATCCTATTCCCGGATGGTAAAAAAGGACGGTAAGCTGGTTTACGCAACCTGTAGTGTGCTCCCTAGTGAGAACCAAGACCAGGTGCAAACTTTCCTCGCCAGTGAAAAAGGCCAGTCTTTTCAGTTAGAAGAACAGCGCATCCTCCTCCCACAAGAAGATGGGTACGATGGCTTCTTCATGGCTAGACTCGGCAAAAAATAGCCCTGACTGCTTTGTCGGCTAAGTGTCATTGTTTTTAAATTCTACTTTTTTAGTAGGGGTTGTCTTTTTTTTCTGTGTCTTTTTTAATGTACTGCATTATAAGAGTAATAGAATCGTTTACTCACGCTCAACCGCCTTTTACACAATACAGCTTGTGATAATGCCATTTAAAAACTATTTTCAGTTAATCATACTTTAATGGTATGAAAACAAAATGGCTTAACAAGAAAAGCGTTAAAAAGTACAGCAGCCGGTGTAACGTTTCTAAAACCTATTCAACGTAATGCTAATGTTAAAAGCAAAAGATAAATCTAAAAAAATCGTTAAATCTACAATATGCGGGAGCACAATAGGCATTCAACCCGTTATATTTGTGAGAACGAAAACATACAACCTTGATTTAGCTAACATTTTATCAAGAAAAACCTGAAACCCAATTATTTTTTCTCCTGAAGCATTGAACAACAACGCGCTCTAAGTCTACTTTACCTATTCAATAAAGTAATCATTTGAGCATCTGGTTTTGGAATTCAAACTAGACTAACAACGATGTTAGTCCTGGCACTTTTATTTAATTTTTAATGGTTAAACCCATTAAGAAAACAGAACTGTATACCCATTATTAATATTGATTTCAAATCCCATACAAAATTGAAGTCAATAATTAAAACCCCGAATATCATGCGTTACTTCAAATTACTTTCAATCAGTCTTACAATCCTCACTTTTTGCTTTGTAGCAACTACTAACCTGCAAGCACAGAACAGCAAAAAAATGCCACATTGGGAAGTACGGGCAGGTATTGGCTTACTTCCTACATTTATGAAAGATCATGCTAAAACGGAATTGCAGCCGGTGTCTTTGGAAGTACGTTACCGGCCAACTCAAAAGTTTAGTCTCGGTTTATTAGCTGGAAATTCCATTAGCCAGGCCATGCAGGAACACCATACCGGTGAGACAAGACTTGTACGCAACAACTTCCAGATGATAGCTCTCCGTGGTGCCCTTCATTCCAACCCTTTCGAAAAATTCGAACTCTATGGAGGGATGCTACTCGGCTATACCAATAGCAATATAGATTACACCACTCAAAGTGATAAAAAAGATAGCGAACCAAGCTTTTTTCCAGTACCCAAGGAAAGAGACGGGCTTTTCTTTTCCGCCTTCCTTGGCACCAGCTACCGGGTCTATAACAACGTTAGCCTTTTTGGTGAGCTTAGTTATGGCCTCTCAATAGCTACGGCAGGAGTCGCAGTACGGTTTTAATAAAACCAATTTGCCTCCTAGCTATATTAAAGAACAGCCCCGAGCGAAAGCTCGGGGCTGTCTTACATCATACTCGTGCTAAAAACCATATCACCAAATTCTTTGGCACTCATGAATAAACTCATTATTCATATTTAGAGCTTGTTCTATTTTGTAGTAATCAACTTGTGCGACACAGCTCCTCCTTTCGCAAACAACTGCACTTGGTACATTCCTGCTGGAAGGTTTGATAAATCCAGGCGAACAATACCGGTTGTGTTGAACTGCTTTGTTTTCAAAAGCTGCCCCGATCCCATTGCACTAATCCGTACAACGACCTCTTCGCCAAAGCTTTCCGGAATTTCCAACCATGCGAAACCAGCTACAGCAGGATTAGGATAGATACTGCTACCTTCAAGTTTTACAACATCTCTTACCGCCGTAATACATTCTTCCTGGTATTCGAAAGCGCCAATGTCACGACGATCATTAAAGACCATCAAATTACGCTGATCAGCTTCATTATTATCAGGATCACCACCATCAATGGCAGGGCTTGGACACTGAAGCGCGTGGGTCATAGTTGCCCCTCCGTTATCTGCCAACACATCGAGATTTGCATCGATAGGCTGTGTTTCTGTCCCCACGGTATCTGTCATCATTGCTGTAAAAGCACCGCTATCGTCTACACCTATCAGGTTATAGCCCATTGAGCCAATGCTGCCCATACCGGCCACATCCACACCTGTAGTACCGGTAAAGTTACCCGCCACCAAAGTGCTGTTCATGATTATTGAAGAAGAAGCTGTCGATTGAAAGAAACCACCACCTTCTGTTTGGGCAGTGTTATTGGTAACCGTAGAAGCTGTCACGGTGAGGCTCCCGTTATTGGCTAGCCCACCACCCGCTTGGGTACCTGTGTTTCCACTAATGGTAGAATAAGTTACATTCATCGTACCATCTGCATCATTATGAACGCCACCACCAGCTCCACTGCCATCAACCATATTGTTGGCTATCGTAGAGGCTATTATTTCTACCGTACCGCCAGCGTTGAAAACACCACCACCACCTTGGTCACTTCCACCACCAGTAGCTGTGTTATTCATAATGCTAACTTCTGTAACGGTCATCGTACCAGCGCCATTCCACAAGCCGCCACCTTCAGCAGTTGCGGTATTACCACTCACTACACCACCACTTATGTTGGCACTACCTGCTCCGGTGATGTGGAATCCGCCTCCGTTACCGGGAGAACCGCCAGTGCTATTATTTATCAACATTACGTTCGTTAGCGTTACCGTTGTTGCGTCGCCAGATACATCTTCGATACCGCCACCGGCGCGGACAGAACTGTTGCCACTGATCGTAGCATCCGTAACGGTAAGGGTTGCCCCTATATCGTTGAGGATTCCACCGCCAGAACCGGCTGCGCCTGTTGCCATATTGCCACTGATCGTTGTGTTGCCACTTACCATTAGCGTGCCACTTAGGTTGTAGATACCACCACCACCTTGGTCGGCTCCAGCACCAGCGGCGCTGTTGTTTTCTATTGTTACACCTGCTACTGTCATCGTACCTGCGCCATTCCATAGACCACCGCCTTCCGCCGTAGCGGTGTTGTTGCTTACTACGCCGCCGCTGATATCTACGTTTCCGTTACCGGTTACGTGTAGACCACCTCCATTACCGGGAGAACCGCCTGTAGTATTCGTCATCAACATTACGTTCGTTAGCGTTACCGTTGTTGCATCACCAGATACATCTTCGATACCACCACCGGCACGGACAGAACTATTGCCACTGATCGTAGCATCCGTAACGGTAAGGGTTGCCCCTACATCGTTGAGGATTCCACCGCCAGAACCGGCTGCGCCTGTTGCCATATTGCCACTGATCGTTGTGTTACCGCTTACATTTACTGTTCCGCTAAGGTTAAAAATACCGCCACCACCTTGGTCAGGTGCAGCTCCAGCAGCACTGTTGTTCTCGATGGTGACACCTGTTACTGTCATCGTACCAGCGCCGTTCCAGAGGCCACCTCCTTCTAATGTTGCGGTGTTGCCACTTACTACGCCGCCTGTGATACTCGCATTGCCTGCTCCAGAGATATGGAAACCACCTCCATTACCAGGGGAGCCGCCTGTGTTGTTGTTTGTCAACATCACATTGGTTAGCGATACAAATCCCATTGCACCCGAGTTGTCTTCGATGCCACCGCCGGCGCGGATAGAGCTGTTGCCACTAATGCTTGCATTAGCAACAGTAAGTGTACCACCAGCGTCATTAAGTACACCGCCGCCAGAACCTGCTGTTCCGGTTGCCATATTTCCTACAATGGTCGTATTGCTGTTTATCATCACAGTACCTCCTGCATTGAAGACACCACCACCGCCTTGATCGGCACCTGCGCCCGCAGCGGTATTATTTTGAATCATCACGCCAGCAATGGTCATGGTACCTGTGCCATTCCAAAGGCCACCGCCTTCAGCTGTAGCTGTATTACCCGTGATAATACCACCACTAACATCAACATTACCAGCACCTGTTACGTGAAGGCCACCGCCATTACCGGGAGAGCTGCCCGTCGTGTTTCCACTCAACGTAACGTTATTCAGAGTTACGGTTGAACCAGCACCAGAAACGTCTTCAATACCACCACCTGCACGAACAGCGCTATTACCGCTGATCGTTGCGCCTGTAATGGTTAAAGTAGCACCTACATCATTGAGAATACCACCACCAGATCCTGCAGTACCCGTTGCCATATTGGCGTTAATCATTGTACTTCCGGTAATTTCTACGGTACCGCTGAGGTTAAAGACACCGCCGCCACCTTGATCAGCATCGTTTCCGGCAGCACTATTGTTTTCAATAGTTACGCTCGCAATAGTCATTGTTCCCGCACCATTCCATAAGCCGCCACCTTCGGCAGTTGCGGTATTACTGCTTACTACGCCACCCGTAATATTTACATTACCAGCGCCTGTTACGTGAAGGCCACCGCCATTACCCGGAAGGCTTCCTGTTGTATTGCCGGTAAGTGTTACGTCAGTAAGCGTTACCAAACCTATGCCACCAGAGTTATCTTCGATACCACCGCCGGCGCGATTAGCTGAGTTACCACTAATAGTTGTGTTGATTACCGTAAGGCTACCAGCACTGAGGTTAATGATAGCACCACCACTACCGCTAATACCTGCAGCTGTGTTGTTTGTAAGTGAGCTATTGCTAATGGTAAGCTGGCCACCAATATTAGCGATAGCTCCCCCTCCCTGGGTTGACATACTACCAAGCGCCTGACAATCATCAATAATCACATCGTCGATGATTAGGGTAGCATCCGTATTAGAGATAGCCCCACCACTGGCGGTAGATGAAGCATTAAAAATTCGCAAGCCACGAATTTCAACAGTAACATCCCCCATGATTTCAAAAGCCTGGAATATTCCAAGACCGTTGATATTGCTATTGGCAGAACCATTACCCATAATCACCAAGGACTTATCGATGGTGATCGGCCCGCTGACCAGGTTAAAATTCAAGTTATTGGTTGCTGATGCGAAGACAAGGGTATCTCCCGCTACTGCATCATTCACGGATGCTCTTAAAGAGCCAATGACATCATCTGTATTTGTAGAGATGATAATGCTTTCTGCCTTAAGGGATGACAAGGCGATAAAAAACACTCCCAAAAGGAGCATGATCGATTGTTGGACGATTTGTCGCATAGTATAATGTGGTTAATTGGAGAATCAATTCACATCTACTTACGAGAGAAGAAGTCTAAGTGGATTTATTTTAATAAAAAAAAGCTATCCCGGGGTGGAATAGCTTCTTTTTAGCACATATAATTGTCCTGTTACCAGGTCATATCCTCTTCATTTTCCAGCTCAACAGGCTCTACTGAAGTTTTTTTGTAGTTATCCTCTGCATCACGTTGTGCTTCATATTCTTCATGGCGACGGGTAAACTCATCGTAGTCGTAATCAGGCATCAACTCCGTTTTCACGTAGTTGATCGTATCTTCCAACCCTGCGATGAAGCGGTTAAAATCTTCTTTATACAAAAAAATCTTGTGCCGCTCATAGCCATCGTTATTATATCGTTTGGTACTTTCAGTGAGCGTGAGATAAAAATCGTCTCCTTTCGTACGACGCACATCAAAGAAGTAGGTTCTTCTTTTTCCGGCGCGGACTTTATTCGAATATTCACTTTCCTGCCGCTGTCTGTTGTTGTTATCGTTGTCCACGACTACTGATTTTTGATTGCCAAATGAGGTGGTTGATTTACAAAAGTAAATATTTGGCGAAAAAACCAAAACAAATGGGCTAAAAATCAGAGTGCTTCTTCTAAAGACTGCTTTTCGTACATGTCGGCATAGTAGCCTTTCTGCTCAATTAATTCCTGATGGGTTCCCTCTTCGGCAATACGGCCATCTTCAAGAACGATGATTTTATCAAAAGAAAGCAGGCTGTAGATACGATGTGTAATGATGATGGTTGTCTTATCAGCCAATGATTCATTGAAGTATCCGAGAATTTGCTTCTCAGTATTCGTATCCACTGCGGAGAGGCAATCATCAAGGATAATGATATCTGGCTTTTTGATCAATGCTCGGGCGATGGAAACCCGCTGTTTCTGTCCCCCAGAGAGCGTTATACCACGTTCTCCTACCATAGTAGAAAAACCATTCTTTAAGCCTTGAATATCATCATAGACCGCAGCATACTGGGCAAACTTTTCAATATCTTCTTGCTTAGCATCTCTTTTACCAAAAGCAATATTATTACCAACCGTATCAGAGAAAAGAAATACGTCTTGAGGAACGTAGCCGATTCTTTCCCGCAGGTTGGCAAGGTCGTGCTCCTTGATATTTTTCCCATCAACCAAAACAGTTCCTTCACTTACATCGTACATCCGCAAAAGGAGATCAGCCATACTGGTTTTTCCAGAACCTGTTTTTCCTACAATAGCTAATTTCTGCCCTGGTTCCAGCTTTAAATTCAACCCTTCGAGCGCTTTGATACCTGTATCCGGATACACAAAGGAGACATTATCAAAATGTATAGAACCGCGCAGTGCCTGCGGGCTACCATTACTAACGGGGTTAGAGATTTCTGGTTTTTGAGACAAGAACTCGTTGATTCTTTTCTGAGAAGCGGAAGCTTGTTGGATGATAGAGGCCACCCAGCCTACAGCTGTTACTGGCCAAGTAAGCAAATTTACATAAATGACGAATTCAGCAATATTACCGGCAGTAATAGTTCCTTTAACTACTTGTAGCCCGCCAATGTAAACTGTCAGGATGGTGCTTGCTCCGATCATGACCAACATTAATGGATAGAAGTAAGCCTCTACTTTGGCCAAATCAAGCGACTTGTCTTTGAATTCATCCGATTGGCCGGCAAAAAACTTGCGGATAGCACGTTCCTGAACATAGCTTTTAATCACTCGAATTCCACTATAAGATTCCTGAGCGGTACTATTGAGGTTGGAAAGTTGCTGCTGGATGAGGTAGCTACGCTTGTTGATAATATTACTGACATAGTAAATACTAATCGACAAAAATGGTAGTGGCGCTAAAGAATAAAGTGTCAGCTCTACACTCACTTGCAACATGCTATAAACAACCAAAACAACGGTAGAAACCAGGTTAATACCATATAAAACCGCTGGGCCCAGGTACATTCGTACTTTACCAACATCTTCGGTAATACGGGCCATCATGTCGCCCGTTTTATTACGCTTATAAAAGGCCTGAGTAAGGTTTTCGTACTGCTGAAAAATCTCCTTTCGCATATCGTACTCGATGAGGCGAGACATTACGATAATGGTTTGCCGCATAAAGTACATGAATATCCCCATGACCAAGGCCAACACCAAAACCAGCAAACCATAATAGAGCAAGGTTTTGGCCAATACCCCGTAAAATTCCGATTGAAGGGCAAAACCATCAAAAAGGCGATACATACTGATATGCTCGACCACCAGATCAAAGCCTTCTCTGATCATTTGCGGCTGGAGGACCCGAAAATAATTGGAAAGGGTAACAAACACTATACCCAACAGGAGCCGCGTACGGTATCTCCAGAAAAATTTATTCAGGTACTTTAAATGCTCCACAGTGGTAACTAAAATAAGGTGTAAGAGATAGGAGGCAGGGAATTCAAAAGAAAAAGCAATCAATTTCAACGCGACCGATATCTCAAAATAGGCAAGCTGCGCCCAATAAACAAAAGCTTACTAGTAACAACAAGTATAATAACCCTTGCTGAGAAAAAAGGTTGCTACAACTTGCCTTTTCAGGAATTATTTACCCTGCGTAGCCTTAAATGCTTCCAAAGTTTGAGTTTTGAAATGATCAGCACCAATGAATTGTAGCTCGGTACCCATTACAGCAGCATCCTTATATCCTGGTGAGATCGTAATGCGATTTCTGTTTTCGTCCAAATAAACGAAAGAGGGATAGCTCATGCGATTATCAAGCAAAGCCATTGCCAGTTCATGCACACCTCTCCTGCCTACATCGGTACGGTAAACAAAGGTGTGGTTATCATAAAGAATATCTTCCGTCTGTTCCGCATCCAATTTTACCGCGTAGAAATGCTCATTCATCTGCTTTACAACAGCTGGGTCAACAAAGGTACTCGCATCCATGCGCTTGCACCAACCACACCAATCGGTATAGACATCAACAAAAATCTTCTTAGGCTGGGTTTCCATTCGGGAAATCGCCTCTTCCCAACTTAGCCATTCGATGGTGGTATCATCAGAGGTAGAAGATAGATCTTCTGAAGTAGCGTTCCAGAAAAACAGGCAGCTTGCGACCAGAACCAAGCCCAATAGAGGAAAATAACGCATAACTATTAGTTTTCTGCAAAGGTAGGAAGCCCGCTGGGTATTTTGCTCAAAATGCTCTCTAATGATGACTTATTGCTCTGAATTAGCCCATTTAGGAGAAAAACATTGTAAAAATGAAGTACTTCAACATAAAAAAAGCCCTGTCGTTTCCAACAGAGCCCGTATTTAAAGATGCTCTTGTATTCCTTAGTATTGCGCAGAAAATAAAAATGCGATTCTTTTCAGGTTTTTCAAATAGTTAAAACTCTTTAAATGAATCGTTTATTCAACTATTATGAAAAACAGAATCTCATTTTATTTTCGTGCTGTTCCTTAGAATCATTAAGCTCCTCCCCTAAAATATTTTAAGCACGATACTTCGGTGTGTTTATCGCTTGTATGGGTTAATATGGGTTGTAAGTGCTTTTAGCATTGTAAGTATTTGTGTTTCTAGCGTTGTAGGTGTTTGTTCTGATACTTCAAAGATAGGGGCAAGTACAGCGATAATAACAGCGTAGAAAGGCTTGTTTTACAAAACAGGTGTAGCTACTTGCATCCAACAGGGTAGAAATACGGATTGCCGTCCAGGTATTTATACGTGGTTTCAATTATTTTCTCATTTAGCCCTATAAAAGCGAGGGCTTTATGCTAAATTAAGCTCCTCAAATTCTTTACCCATAATTCAATATCACTATGTCTAGCCTTTCTTATGCAGCATGGCAAACCTGCTTACCTAAAAATCTACCAACCTTGTTTTATGCCTTTGATGCAAACGACTCCCAAACGGCAAGAGTTGCTGGTTTTAGAATTACTGATCAGACTAAGCTTGCTACACTGCTTAGCTCCGCCCCTACTCGTCTTCGTATTCGCTTAGGAGTTGATCCTACTTACGATTTCAACAAGGTCCCGTCTACCCCAGCAATTCAGTTTTTCCTAGAGGGCTTAGATGCATCAGGCAGCACGGCTACCTTGGAATTCGCCTGGGACCCCAATCCACCATTCCTGGAAAAGGATGCCTACGGCCCCAATAATGGCACAAACGAAATTCCACCCGATGGAGCTATCCTCTTTGCCCGCGCTTGGATGGAAACGCCCTACGAAATGATCGGTCATGCATTTGAAGGTGCTGATTCCAAGCATTTGGTGCAGCGTGTAAAGTATTATACGTTCCAAGAAGAGGAAACAACATCCATCATCACTCAATTAGAAGATGGGCTGCTTGGAGGAGACATGCATATTTGCCTCTACCTGGGTAATAGTATTCCGGTCAGTGGTCATCCTTTTGGTTTTCGACCAGTCATTGAAATTCGCCCCATCGACTCTCCAGCACCGAAAACTTTAGTTAATGGGAGTCGTAAGAGTTCATTTTTCGACTTTTCTAATCCCTGTCCGCCGGTTTGTAGTCAATGATTCCTTTAAAAACGCATCTCTGAAATCATGGAAGAAAGCCTCGCAAGATTTTTTATGTCTACCTCCACTTATTCAGTGGCATTGCCATTGATTGTAGGGTTAATGAGGATAAAGCGTTTGCAAATTATCCAGCGATACGTTCTTGCCTTGGTTATTTTTTCCATCTTAGTGGAGTTAGCGGCTGTATTATTGGGTCGCGTACTCCACTTAAGAAATCTTCCGCTGCTACATTTATTTTCAGCGGTTCAATTCACCTTACTTTGGTTCATCTTTGCCAAACGGCTTATCCCTCCTTTTTCAAAAAGATTCTTTGGGGGAATATTGATTGCCTTTTGGTCTTTCGCCATTATCTGTGCAATCTGGATTGACGGTATTTACAATTTCAATGCACACGCCCGATCCTTCGGAGCCATCCTTATAATTATCTTTTGTCTCTGTTATTTTTACCAACGGTTACGTAAGCTTGACTTGGATAATCTCGAAACGGACCCTCTTTTCTGGGTTACAACTGGTAGTTTAATTTATTTTTCTGGCAGCCTAATCCTTTTCATTATAAGTAATTATATATTATCTGACAAGGCCATGTCTTTTTCTATGTGGGGGGTCCACGGAATATTCAATACCTTTAACAACTTGTTCTTTATGATTGCATTATGGGTACAACCAACGAAGTAGGTCTTTCTTTTCCACTGTTGCTTTTCGTCATCATTGCTATGCTATCGTTGGCAATTGCCATTGTGGTATTCTTTATTGTCTATCAAAAACGACTGCTTTTACAGCAAAAACAAATCCGTGATATTGAAACCAGTCAGCAAAAACGTTTGATGCAAGCAGTGGTTTCCGCACAGGAAGAAGAACGGCGCAAACTGGCCTCTGAACTCCATGATGGCATCGGCAGTCTTATTTCGGCAGGCAAGCTGTACTTAAAGAAAATTGAAACATCAGATTCTATACAGGAATCAAAGCCTCTGATTACCGAAGCGGGTAATATTCTTGACGAAAGTATGCGCACTATGCGTGAGCTAAGTAGCAACCTTTCCCCTGCCAGCCTACAACGCTACGGACTGGTTGCAGCCATTGAAGACCTCTGTCAACGAGTAAGAAAACTACAAAGTCATACCGTTGATTTTGAATGCCAAGGTGAGGTCATTCGCTTACCAGAGGAAGTAGAAAGCTCCCTCTTCCGAGTTGCACAGGAACTGGTGAATAATACGCTTAAACATGCGAAAGCCACAACTATTGACTTGAGTCTACGCTTTTTGCCAGACCATCTACATTTTCTTTACCACGACAACGGCCAAGGCTTTGATTTAGATGCACCTAAACCTGGATCAGGCAAAAGCTTTGGCCTGATAAATATAGAAAGTCGCGCGCAACTCATGGATGCTCAACTCCACCTGGACTCCAGCCCTGGAGAAGGGATGAATCTTTTACTTGTTATTCCAAAATCCATACTTCATGTCACCTATTAAAGTTGCCTTAGTTGATGATCAAACCCTATTTTTAAAAGGCTTACGCCTAATCCTTGAAGGATACCCGGAAATTGATATTGTTATTGAAGCTAATAACGGCGCTGATTTTTTGGCTGCCGTAACCACTCAGCTGCCAGATGTCGTACTCCTGGACCTCAAAATGCCAGGTATGGATGGAATAGAAGTAGCTGAAAAGCTAAAAACTATTGCTCCGGAGGTAAAAATCATCTTGTTGACCATGCACGATGACGAACATTTCATCCACCATGTGCTTTCGCTAGGAGCCAATGGTTATCTGCTCAAAAATGAAGAACCGTCTATCTTGCGCGAGGCTATTAAAAAGGTAATGACCCAGGAGTATTACCTTAATGACTATGTAGCGAAAGCCTTACTTAGTAATATTAAAAAGAAGGATACAAGCGCCACAGACCAGAGTAAGCAAGCACTTTTTACGCTTACCCCAAGGGAAAAAGAAATCCTTCAACTGATCTGCAAGGAACACACTACCGGCGAAATCGCACAGCAATTATTCATTAGCAAAAGAACAGTTGAAGGACATCGGCAGAATTTGCTCGACAAAACCGGGGTACGCAATACTGCCGGCTTGGTAATTTACGCACTTAAAAACCAGTTGGTTTAGAGTGCTTTGTGGCTTCCATCGCAAAAACCAGGTTTTTGGGTGTGTTTACATTGACACATCCCGTAAGTTTTTGTTTCTTCCACTTGAAAAATTTTGGGAGAAAAAGCCGACCCTTTATGGGAGCCATCACAGAAGGGTTGATTAGAAGACTCTCCACAAGTACACCATGCGTAATTTTTTCCAGCCTCTAATTCTACACGCACAGGTGCCTTGGCGGCAATTTTTGGTTGATCCATACTTTAGTTGGTTGATTGTTAGTTTATAATAAAGCCCAAACTAAGCCTTAATGTTCACACAACAGTTGTACTAACATTAATTTAGAATCAATCTAAGAACGTGTTCTATTCCAGGTATAGAAACTTCCCAACAATACTAAGCCTACAAGCGCCAACCAGGTGTATTTCCACAACCCCTTACCCGATGATATCAAGGGATGTTGATCACCATAATAGGTTAATCCCGCCCAGTAATAAGGCGATTTTTGAAAAGAGGGAATATCAGGGTTATCTAAAAAAGAAAGCTTTGCCCGCCGCAGCGCCTCCGCTTTGGGTTGATTAGCGGCTAATTCTTTATAAAAATCGCCCATTAATTGACTGGTAAAGCGGTCATTCAAATTCCATAAACTGGCAACCACACTACCGGTACCTGCGTAGATAAATGCCCGCCCCAGCCCCAATACGCCTTCGCCACTGGCCAGTTGCCCGGTTTGGGTTTGGCAAGCACTTAAGACGACCATTTCAGCGGGGATAGATAGTTTGTAAATATCAGAAAGGGTCAATATGCTATCGTAAAAAACAATGTGCGGCGCCTGCTGTGGCGAATAACCAAAAGCATGCGTTGAAAGGTGCAAAATTTGGTTTCCTGACTGCTTGGAAAGAAATGCCCGCTTGGTGGCTGCTCCATCCCTTAGCAACGCTGCTGGAAAATATTCACCAATGGTGGCCAACTCCTCTCCGCTATAAGTCAGCTGCGCATAATCGCCCTTGCCCTGTCCGGCAAAAGGAGCCAATGCCAATAAAGCCCCATCTGTCCCTGAGCGCTCTGTCCTGGGACGAGCGTACAAGGTCGCCGAATAAGCATACAGCAGCCGTGAACTACGTAGTAAATAATCAGCTGTAGCCAATTGGGTATTATTCGCTTTGCTGGCAATCAGTGTCTCAAAAGGCAAGTAAGCCAGTGGACCAGCAGGAATGATAATAAGCTGACTGGGAAAATCCGAAAAAAGCGGCGCTATCAACAAAGTATACAACTCATAACTCTGGCTAAGAAACGCCTCAGGAGCTTGCTCTATTTCCTGATTGGATTGAAAAAAAGCAAGGTAGTTGGTTAGTATTTGGGCCAGTTTCTCCTGTGGGCCCAAGTCTACAATATGGGTCGCTCCACTGATAACGCTCAGGGCGTAAACGTTGCGAGTTCCCCAAAAGTAATGTAAAAGCCCGCTGCCAGTAGTCGACAAAAATTGCGCCTGAAACTGTGCTTTATCAACCAAGTGGTGGTTTTCTTTACTGGTGCCAAACTGAGGATAAGTGGCTGCCAGATGTTCGTAAAACGCACGCAGTTGCTCCTGTGCACTCAAGAAGATCGCTTCTACTTGTTTTTGCCCCCCTTCTTCCACTGCCTGTAAAGCGAACTCTGCTTCTCGTAATTCATTTTTCAGGTGCTGTTCAACAATCCGTAAGCTATCGGAAATACGACTTAGCAACTGTGCCCCTTGCACAGCCTCCAGTAGTAGAACCGACTGGCTTTTTTCAAAGAAATGGAAGGCCTGGTCGCCATCTTCCAATAAATAGGTGCATTCGATAGCGGCTTCATAAAATGGTAACACTTTCTGCCTCCAGAACAATTGGGTCGCTTGATCGTAATGCCCTTGCCGAATTTGGTCAATCAGATAATCCCCCGTTTGGTAAACAAGCAGAGCCCGACGGAGCTGGTCAGGGTCTTTATTTTTCTGATAGAGGGCTTTGTGTGCTAAGGCCACATCCGTAAAATAAGTAAGCAAATCAAGCTTGTGCGGAGAGTATTGGATAAGTTGATAAATCGTTGAACCTTGGCGGGGCGGTAAAATGGTTTCAACCGCTTTCAGGTAAGCGGCCAAAGCCGCCTCTGGTTGGTCCATACTCAGGTAAAGCTCTCCGGTATTATCGTGGCTTTGCGCAATGATTTCCAGCGACTCACAGATTTCTGCCAGTTCCAAACCTCTATTTAACACCTCCTCTGCCTCTTGAAAAAGCTTGATCTCCAGGTAGGCTACCCCTAAATTATTTGCCACTAAGGCGGCTCGAACGCAATTGCCCCAATCTTCATACCCAGCCAGTGCTTGCTGGTAATAACGAATGGCTTCTTTCTTATTTCCCAATTGATCATAAACCAGCGCTATCTGGTTCTGACAAGCGAAAAAATCTTCCTCTTCCTCTTGCGTTCTAAAAATCTCAAGTGCGCGTTGCAGGGTATCCAGCGCCTGCAGCCCCTCTCCTTTCTCCCAGAGCAATTGTCCCAAATCAAGGTATGTTTTCGCTAGGCTAGATTGATCATTCTCTTCTTCTGCGACATCCCGGGCCAGCCGGAAATAGGCAGCTGCTTCTGTAAAAGCTCCTTCGTTTTGCCATACCTGCCCCAATTGTCGATAACTGACCTGCAAACGACCCTTGAGTTCCAAATCCTCATAGACTTCTACTGCTTTTCGTAAATAGGGTTTAGCCTGCAAATAACTTCCCCGCTGTTTTAAAAAATAGCCTAGGTTGAAATTCGACTTGCCTTGTGCCAAGGTATATGTGTCCAGGTTCACAAGTTCCCATTGCTTCTGAGCTGCATGTGTAAAAATGATGGCAGAATCCAATTGCTCCTTGCCATAGTAAGCAGTTCCCAATCGGTGAAAAACAAGGGCCAAGGAATCTGGCCATTGGCCACATTTGGCCAATTCAAAGTGGGTTTGATTCAATTCCTCAATATCACCTTCCTGAATAACGGCACTAATGGTTTTAGAAAAAGAACAAGGAGCCGATTGTGCCAACAGGCTTACCTGCACAACAAGTAAGAGTAAAGGAAATATGTTTTTTACCAATCGACACTTTAATGGTATAGTAGGCAAAGGCTGTTCTTTAAATTTTAATAAACTTAGTGACCCAATATGCATCTTCCTGTTGAATCTGTAGAAAATAGCTCCCAGCAGGAAGGGCATTCAAGTTCAGACCTGTCACTTGTCCTGTTGACCACGAAGGCTGTTGATACTCCAACATGGTTACTCCTCTCATGTCCACTATTCTCAGTTGAGTAAAACCTCCTTCCGCTTCTGCACGTACCTGAATTTGCTGGCTCGCAGGATTAGGATAAAGGCTAAACTGAGGTGATTGGGTTCCCGGAACAACACCGACTGGGGTAATACAAGTCTTATTGAGTTCTAAACGTCGCATCTGGATGATATCTGGGAAATAGGGCTCAAACTGCTCCGCACAATCCAATAAACGGTCTTTCGCTTCGAGTGGCCCGGCACAATAGGCCACTGCCAGAGCGGCACTAACCGCCGGAGCTGCCATGGAGGTACCAGACTTCGCCCCCATTAAGTTCCCCTGAATATCGCCATAAGCAGGCCGAGGTAAGGAAGATCGAATACTGTCTCCCGGCGCTGCTATATCCACTAAGGTATTACTGATATTCGAGAAATCGGCCAAAGCTATTGTTCCATTAGGATCAAATAATTCTGCCGCCACACTGATCATGTTGTTATTGGCATAACAAGCGGGGTACTGCAACAGGGTATCTAATCGCAGACCTTCATTACCAGCGGCCGATACGACATAGGCACCAGCTAGCTCAACACTGTCCAGTGCATTTTGCAAAATTTCACTAGGATCTCCATAAAAGCCCCAACTGTCATTGATAATCCGAGCGCTATCCTGAATAGCCTGATAGGTAGCACAGGTTACATTAAAGAGGGTCGCAATACCATGCTCATCGTGGGTTTTATAAGGCAAAATCTGGTAGCTGCAATTGTCTTGATTCTGGTTGAGTGTCCGCAACGTTTCGGCTACAATCCCAGCTACGTGAGTACCGTGGCTGTTGTCATCAAAAACATTATTGAGGCTATCGACAAAATTCCAGCCGATAGGATCATTTACCAAACAGTCATTATCATCAATATCAGGGATTCTGTAAATAAATTCGCTCACCCATGAGTGGGTAATATCCAGGCCGGTATCCAGAATTGCGACACGCAAAGCATCTACGGGGCTGGTAGCGAAAGGCAATAAATCTGCTGGAGTGAGAGCCTGTATTGGCACATCTTCTCGGTCTTGAAGCTGGGTGCCGTTGTAATAATTATAATCTACTCCATCGACTTTTGCTGTGCTTCCTGTGCCTTTTTTATTAGAAAGAATACCTATTGATCCACCATCAGGGCCTTGGTTATCTCCAAAATTAAGAGGGTCATTGGTGAGTTCCCAAAGCTCGAGGCGATCACAAACGCAGGTAGATATTTTTACAGCTCCTACCGTATCACGGATGGCTTGTTTTTCTGGTTCTGTAACGCCAGCAGCAAACTGCACCACCAGCTGCTTGGGTACATACGCCCAACCGGAAGAATCCACCTGATAATTATCGTAAGGTGCACCAAAATTAGCGAGGCTGTCGCCAAAAAAGGAAGGCCGTGTTTGTGGGTACGGATAGTCGTCAAAAAACTGAACATCATCAATGAGCCAGAAATAATTGGTGCCTTCAAAGATAAATTCCAGTTGTACGTTTTCGTTATTGGATGCCCCTTCAGTGATGTCTACAATTTGCAGATCGCGGTGCGAAGTTTCAATATTGACACCAACATTGGCATTCAACTGAATACTCTGAGCAAGTGCTCCTCCTACAAGAATATTTAACCGGGTAGCTCCCTGCCAACGTCGGTAATACTGTGTAAAACGAAGAAAAACGGTAGCGTTACCCGAAAAATCATAGGGGCGAGAAACCACCCTGCCTATGTCTCCTGCTGCCGCCCGATAAGCAAGTGCTCCCGGTCCAGACACCGATCCTATCGGTGGGCGGCCATCCCAAAAATTGTTGGCACTATTGGCACGGCCATCAGCTGACCATTCCCAACCGGTACTACTGGTCCAGCCATTTAGATCGGTATCAAAGGTATCCTCGTCCAGAACGGTCTGTGCAACCAAAGGGCTTGCAACCGCCAATAGGAATAATATCAGGCATGATTTTTTAAGTAGGTTCATATGTGTTAAATAGGTTTGTAAGGATAAATCATTCAGCAGATTAAAGTTCTTCCAACAACTGAGCGGCCTTATCATACAGTGCAGGATCTGAATCGTCAAGTTTTTGCAATTCGGCTTTCGCTTGAGCAAACTCTTCTGTCTTCAGGTAACTCAATGCCAAGTACCAACACCCATAGTTGCGTAATGCGCTATTGCCCTCTGCCAATTTTTCAAATAGCTGCCGAGCTTTGGTTGTACGCCCCGTTTCTAATGCGCTGATCCCAAGCGCCAGTTGGAGCTGTACATTTTCGGAAGACAAATCCGTCAACTCATTGAGTAAATCGTAAGCTGTCTTGTAATCCTTCTCACCATAAGCGACCTCTGCCTGTTGGGCCAGGGCCAGCGCATCGCCTTTTTCCACCAACGCCAGTGGTGGATGTTGGGCATAAGCCTTGTAAAGGTTACCCGAACCAAAAGGGTTCCAAACAAGCAACACCAGCGCGATAGCAGCAGCTATACCTAACCCCACGTAGAGTCTGCGGCGGGCTATCGGTACGATTTTTGTTGCCTTTTCAGCCGGCGAAAAATAGGTGCCGCCCAAGTTCTTCATAGCCGCTTCTAAATCTGGTTGCTGGGCTTTCGTACGCAAATAAGTATGCATCTGTTGCCGGAGTTTCAGTTCCTCAGCCAAAGGCTCCTCTTCTTTTATGCGTTGTCGGAAAGCAGCCTTTTGATCATCGGGCAGTTCGTCCTGTAAATACTGATCGAGTAATTTGTAGTCTTTTTCTTCCATCTTCCTTAATTTTGAGCCTGATACAAGGTGCGCCAGCGGCCAACACAAGCGTTTTTCCTGCGATAAACGGTATTGGCATCATTCATCCCCAATTGCACCGCGGCCTCTCCGGAAGATACGCCCGAGATCAATAAATGGAGTAGTTTTTGACACAATTCACTTAGTTGTTGAAAGCACGCATCGAGCTTGCGCTGCCTTATTTGCTCTTCTTCAATGGCTTCCAGCATAGGTACCAACGAACTTTCATCCTTATATCTCTCTTCCTCCCAATTTCTTACCTCTGTCTCTCTATTTTTTTTTCGCAACTGGTTCAGCCACTTATTTTGGCATATCCGAAAAATAAGCGCACCTAGCGGACAGGTAAGAACAAAGGAGTGATCGTTGGCCTTTTGGTGTAAAGCGATGATTGCTTCCTGGAAAACATCTTGCGCATCCTCCTCGTGCCCATTGTTCTTGATGATCCACGAACGGATTGTCGGAGCATGTTCTTTATACACCTGGTTTAGGATGGAGAAGTTGCCTGCCCTCATGGCTTCAATAATATGTTGATCGGTGTGTGCTTGCATTTTTTATCCTTGTAGAGCAATGATAAGAAATCTAAGATACTTATTTTGGTAATGCTCTTCTCGTCTTTGCCATTTCCTCTTCTTGGCGTATATTGAATCCCATACAAATAGAAACAAATGCTTCTAAACTGTCCTCATTGTAATGCAGCCATTCCTGGCTCAGAAATTAACATCCCGGATAATATCGCCAAATGTGCTGAATGCAATCAGGTTTTTCGAATCAGCGATGCTGTCGATAGTTCTTTCAACAATGAGCACAAGACCCACCTGATGATGCCCCAAGGGATCGAAGTCGTGCCAGGCTTGCAGCTCGACATTAAACTAAAATGGCGCTTAATAAGTCGCGTAAGAAGCTACTTTATCATCGGCACTATGTTCACAGCAATTCCTCTAGTCGGAATTGTAGCGCTAACATCAAATCATCAAGAACTTCCTTTTTTTGTTCCTTTTTTTTTAGGCTTGTTCTTGCTCATTGGTGTTTATTTCTTGTTTAAGGCCATTTCCTTTTTAATCAATACCACCTACCTCAGTGTCACGGCTTTCGAGCTTCGTAGTGAACATCGGCCTATCAATTTTCTCGGTTGGAAAAACTTACAATTCTCACGCGACCAAGTGGCCCAATTATATGTAGAGCGCTATGAAGAAAGCCGCACCAATGACCGTGCTGATTATGCCTACAATGTGCTCGTCTTCTTAAAAAACAAGGAAATCGTCAAGCTGATCAGCGGCTTAAAGAACCCACGAGTAGCTTTTTATCTGGAGCATCAAATCGAAAAATACATGGGATTGAAAGACCGTCCAATGGAGGGAGAATACATCCCCGGCCAGCGTGACCCCCGTTTAATGCTGGAAGTAGCAAAGCAACTGGAAAAGATGCCCGCCTTTTTACAGCGGATAGTCAAAGACAAATTAGAAAAAGAGCAATAACATGAATTTTTGTAAAAACATCGTGACACAATTTCCTTTTAAAAAAGCGGTTGCGATAAATCACCTTTAATATCACCCCCTGATTCGTACCTTTACTGCAACAACCATAATAAAACCGACATCAATGGATCGTATCGTTACCCTTGACGAATTCATCATCAAACGCCAGAAGGATTTCCCTTATGCCTCCGGAGAGCTTACCGGCTTGCTGCGAGACATTGGCGTTGCCGCCAAAATCGTCAACCGTGAAGTCAATAAGGCCGGCCTTATCGGCATCCTTGGCCGTGCAGATTCGGAAAATGCTACTGGCGACGAAGTCCAGAAGCTAGATCTTTTCGCCAATGAAAAACTCATCGAATGCTTACGCAATAGCGGCGAGTGTGCAGGTATCGCCAGTGAAGAAGATGAAGACTTCATCCCACTAACGCCCGTTGATGGTAAAGAATCAAAGTACATTGTCGTTTTCGACCCACTCGATGGTTCCTCCAATATTGATGTTAACGTCTCTGTAGGTACGATTTTCGGCATCTATCGTCGGATAAGTCCCCTCAGTGAGCCTTGTGACAAAACGGATTTCCTCCAAAAAGGCACTGAGCTTGTAGCTGCTGGTTATGTGCTCTATGGCACCTCTACCCTACTGGTCTACTCTACTGGTCGTGGCGTCAATGGTTTTACACTCGACCCTAGTATCGGCGAGTTTTGCCTTAGCCATCGTGATATCCGCATTCCTGATCGTGGCAATTACTACTCTGTCAACCAGGGCTACTACCTCAAGTTTGATGTAGAAATGCGGCGCTATATCGACCACTGTTCAGACCTCAACCTGCGCCTTCGCTATATCGGCAGCATGGTCAGTGACATTCACCGTATCCTCTTCCAGGGCGGCATCTTTTTGTACCCCAACACCCGCAAATTCCCTCGTGGAAAGCTCCGGTTGGTTTACGAATGCAACCCGCTTGCTTTCATTGTTGAACAAGCCGGAGGGCGTGCCATCACCTGCCAGCTCAAGCGTATTCTGGACCTCGAAGTAAAGCACTTGCACCAACGGGAATCTATCGCTATCGGCTCACCAGCGATGGTTGATGAGATGCAAGAATTTGTAGATCGCTACAGCGCAGCACCGAGTTTTGGTAAAGAAATAGCTTAGCGCTTAGGGCTTTATGGGCCATGCCTTCTCCCTTTTTTAGCTCCATCCTCCAGCAGCTCCTTCCTCGCGAGGAAGGAGTGACGTAAAGTACGTGTGCACTGCAATTTTAGAGGTTATGTAATTTCAGGAAACCGTCACGCATTAGTGCCCCAATCGTACCAGTACGATCTACGGTTGGGGCACATTTCGAATATGTAGGCTCGTCGTAGTCCCCAGACTATCCCGACCTTCTTGGTCGGGACATTATCTTTCTGGTCTCCTGACCAGCGTAAAATGGGCTAATACTGACTGCTGGTCGGGAGACCAGCGGGATATAACATGTTAGTTCGGAAACTAACATGAGCGGTTTGAGTTTTTTTTCTGAAATTTTCTACTGCACCTGATTGATTTGAATTCTGTTTATTTGGGCAATTACACTTAAATCCGCTTTCAAAAAGATGTGTCCCAACCGTAGAACACAATCATACGATTGAGATACTCGCTCCTCACCAGTTATTTATTTCCTTATCCCTTAGCTTGACCACAAAAATTGTCAGAGAAAGTAACTTTTTTGCCTCCCAACGGTTATGTATAAAAATAACTTGTAGCTACATGAATTCTTCGCCCATTCTCCAGATTAGTCCATTAGGTTTTCCCTGGAAAACACAGGATCCTTTCTTGTTTTGTGTCTACCACGCTGATGATTACCCAAAAGGGAATGAAAACATGGGACCAGATGCGTCTTTAGTCGGACGCAACCTTGGGCAAGACTTTGTGATTAAAGATGGCTGGCGTATGTACCACGGCCAGCAAGTGCCGGGGTTTCCTGCTCACCCCCATCGTGGTTTTGAAACCGTGACCATCGTAAAGAAGGGGCTGGTCGATCATTCCGACTCTTTGGGCGCTATGGCCCGATTTGGTCATGGTGATGTACAATGGCTTACCTCTGGGAAAGGCCTGCAACATGCTGAGATGTTTCCGCTCCTAGAGCAAGAAAAGAAAAATCCGTTGGTGCTTTTTCAATTGTGGCTGAATTTGCCGAAGGTGAGCAAGTTCGTCGAACCCCACTTCCGGATGCTGTGGAACGACATGATACCACAGGTTGTTCACCAAGACAACAATGGCCACACCACGGAGATAGAACTTACGGCAGGCACCCTTGGCGAGGTTTCTGGTCCCGCTCCTACGCCCAATTCCTGGGCCGCTGACCCGGCAAATGAAGTCGCTATTTTCACCATCAAGATGGCGCCTGGCGCTGAGTGGACATTACCACTTGCTTCTGCTGAGGCCAATCGCTCTCTTTATTATTACGAAGGAGATAGCCTGAGTGTAGCAGGGCAAAGCATTCAACCCAACCACGGTATGGAACTACGGGCGGATCAAGAAACGATCCTCAAAAACGGCGAAAAAGAGGCTTATCTCCTTCTACTGCAAGGAAGGCCGATCAATGAGCCAGTCGTACAACACGGCCCTTTCGTGATGAACTCACAGGCTGAAATAATGGAAGCGTTCCAAGAATATCAACGCACCCAATTCGGTGGCTGGCCTTGGTCGAGTGCCGCACCTGTACATGCCCGCGAGCAAGGTCGCTTCGCTCGCCATATCGATGGCACGGTGGAGGAGAAGGATGGTTGATGGAAAGGGAAGGGTTTTAAAATGGGAAGTCGGATTTTTTTTGACACCTTCTATTTGTTGTCCCCTCCTATTGCCGTATAGGCTTGGTATCAGTAGACCAATGAGAATCCTGTAAAAATCTAAAGCCAGTGCGCAGGCCAACAGGCCGTAGCTCGGGGCGCGGAGCGACCGAGGACAAGGGATAGGCAGGAGCGGTAGCGACCGATAGCCCGGTACCGTATTGGCGGTTGCACCGCAGCGCCAATACCGGTATGGCCCCTAACCAGCAATAACACAAAAGCCTCTTGGAGTATTAAACTTTAGGTGACTTCTTGGTGCGTGATCTTGTACTTATGTACGTTATTAGTTCATCCAACTCAGCCCATTGCGGAGTAAAAGGCCGGCAATACCTGCAATCAAGGGAGCCAGCACACAGATGACCATAAAGCGGTAATAAACTTTCGGTACCCTGGAGGTCTCCACAAGTTCTACCATTTTGGCAATGACCAAAATAGAAAGCGCAATCCCTCCCAATATCATACTGAGAATGAGGGCGAGGTAATCGTTCCAAAACCAAAGAAGAAGGTAGATCACTAATTGTACCAAAAAGGCTTCAATCGTGACCAGCTTATCCAGTAGTGGATGTTCCTGACGGAAGGGAGTGCTCATAATTATATTAATCTTACTTAATCTTCAGTTTAGCATTGATAAACTTACCAACAGCTTCGCCTTGGTCTACACCGTTAAAACAAGCAGGTGCATAATGGATGCCACCATACAAGCGTGATACTGCTGCCTCTTCGCTGGCTGCCAAGAAACTTTCGAAACTCCGTACGGGCAGGCCGTATTCTACTTCCACACTATCCACAAAGGCAAAATTATCGCCGTAAAGCTCCGTTAAGGTTACCGCAGCAGCACGACTGATGACGCTGTGGCCACTGGTGTACTCTGGAAAAGGTGGTGTTTGGAGTGCCGGCAACCAGTTTTCATCAATATAACGGTTGATGAATGTTTCTGGGCGTAGCAAACGTGAGCGGTATTTCTCATCCCAACAGCTGATAAAAGCATCTGCAAGAGCGATACTTGTGAGGGAATAAGTTGCGGCGGCTTTAGCAAAATCGGCATCTACCTTGATCGCAGCTTGCATGGCGATTCCCATCCAATGGCCACCGGGGGTGATTTTCTTGGTGGCAAACATCACGTGGCCAGTGGTGTGACTAACGAATGGGTTGCAGTCCCAAAATTCAGCAATTGCCATTTTTTCTTCGCGATCTTCATCCAATACGGTGTAAACTTCCATGACTTCTTCATAGAACTTGCTGTCTTTCTCAAGGCTAAAGGCCGTAGGGGGAGCAGGCGTGAACTGCCCCGAAGAATCTAGCACGAATGGACGGATTTTATTCCAGGAAGGCTCAATGCCATCCATATAACTAGGAGGTGTAGGTTGCCACTCCGCGGGGTTATCGGTAATAGAATATTTGGGAAAAGTACGCGTCTGCTTGTAGTTATCAGTGCTACTATAAGCGATGATGGCAGCAGCAACTTCGTCGCCATAAGCCAAAGAACGCTCCTTTACATCGCCAGGAATACCGATCTCATCGAATTCTGCCATGATCTTTTCACGGAAAACACGCATACTATCTTCTGAAAAAATGAGGGTCTGCCCAACTTTCAGGAAAGCGGTCACGGCTGCCAAAGGATAGCAGTATTCGACCTCTTTCTGAGGTGCAGGAACTCCTGAAAAATCATTCAGCTGGCCAGCTAGCGACTGGTAGTCCGCATTGGCACTAGCCATTACCTCGTAGGCAGCAAGACTGGAGTAAGCATAAATACGACTGGCCACCGGTGGTGAGAAAATGTCGTGCACAATCACATCGGTCAACTGCTTGACGGAGCGGTGTAAATAAGCCGGATCGGCAGCTTCTTGTTGAAAATCAGGGTTTACTTTCTCGCAGCTAAAAAAGGCAGCCAGCGGGAACAATAGGAAGGCAAAATACCGCAATTTCATAGTCTAGATTCTACGTGGTTGATAACATCGAAGTACAAAGATATTAAGATACTGGGTATTATAATATTCTCTGTTCAGTAATAGGGGGATAAAGCCGTTGAAATCATCTAAGAAGTGATTCATCGATGAAAAACGATGGTTGAGCATTTTTTTACATTAATTTCAGTTGCACAGGCAACCAATTGCGATGCTTATCCGTTCTTAAATCGCAATGAGCGAAAATTCGCAACTATTAATCAGACTTTCGTAGGTAACCCGGATTACCACAACAATCACACTATTTATGATGACCATGACAAGCCAAGCGATCGCATCTCCCAAACCCCAAATTAACCAAGTAGTTAATACCATTAGCTGGACCCTCAATGTAGCTCCCCAGCGACTGCTCCCTTACACTCACTTTGTTGATGACCTGCACCTGGATGATGTAGACATGATGCTGCTTATCGCTGCACTGGAAAACCACCTCAAGGTATACCTCACCCCTGAAGAAGTGAATAAAATCCAGACAGTAGGTGATGCTACTCGCTATTTTTCGATGAATTAAGCAGTTAGAGTTTGTTGGGCAGGGTCTCAATTGTCTCCAACTGGCAAATTTCCTCCTGATTTTCGTTATTCGATCAGTCACTACGCTATGGCGTAGCTCCTTCCTCGGGCCTCAATCAGAATAAAATTTGCTACGTTTCGCCTAATCAGACCCTACCCAACAAACTCTTGGCGCTTGTTGGGGATGCTACCCTACCCGACAAACACTAGCTACTACTTTGAAAATTTAAAAAGCTCGATTTGCTTATTGGCAATCGAGCTTTTTTGTTGCAATAATTTAAAGATCCGGTCCTGTAGCTTGTCGGAGGTGCAACCTCCTCACAACGTGTACGAGTTGCTGCGCTCACCAATGGCGTCGGAATACAGGAGGACGAAAATATGTAAATCGATGGTTTTATTTAAAAACCATTGTAACATAAGGAAGTTAGATCAATTATCTCTTTGAATAATTGTCGGTGGAAGTTTTGACGTGAATTTCACCACGCCAAAGGTCAATTCTGAAGCCTCACTAATCACTGGCTTTACCTGCAAGTCCCATAGGCCATGCTCTCTCCTTTTTTCTAAAACTTCTTGGCCTTGCTTCTCAAGCCCGACTAAGGCAATTCCTACAACCTCCCAAATATCATTATTTTGGAAAACGATAAAGTTGCCAACTTTAGGATGACTATCAGAATTCACTTTGATAGTAGCAACTAAACTATCTAAGTGAGAAATTGAGAATACATCAACAATCTCTCCTAAAAAGTCATAAGCTTTGCTTTTGTCCTCCATTTAATGGATTTGTACAGGACTCTTTAGCTTCTTGAAGCTTGGATATTTCATCAGCCCTTCATTTTCACTATGTGATTTTCGTCTACCTCATAATTCGCGACTTAACTGTGCTTCTCCATTGTCCCCTCTTTTGTCTCCCCCTTATTCTTTCCTTTTTTTGTAACTAGCCCTACCTTGATCCCGATATTTATTCTGTTGATTTAATTCTAGAATAGATGCGATCATCTTCAGCTGTAAAACCTACACGGACAAGTTGATTATCACGCATTAAGCGTAATCGAAAAATTAAGAGTTTGGAGTAATTCCATGCTTAAAGAAGGGGGGGCGGGTTTGGGGAAACCTAGGCCCGTCTTTTTTTGTCTATACTTCGCTACCCTCAATAATCCGATAACAGCCTCCTCGACTGGCGGCCGATGTTATCATTGACTTTTTCGCCGTCTATGTAATTGCCGGGATGTTCGCTGGGGGAATCGCGGTAGAGTTCGAGTTCCCATTGTGGGTTGTTGCGCTCTCCGATGACATCGGAATGCAGGAGAATGAAATCGTCGGCAGCCAGGGAGGGGTTGTAGAAAATAAAGCGAACATTATTTTGGTTGGTGCGCTCAATTTCATTGTACGACCACACTTCGTACGGAGGAGCCGAAGGCTCATTTTCACTCCGAGAAATGTCATTAGGCTGGCCGTACTTGATGTACATATAGCCGCGGTCGGTTTCAAACCCGTGGCGAAAACCCGATTGAAACATCTGGTCTACCGCAGCGGCAACCTCCATAAATTCTTTATAAATCTGCTCAGGATTGGTGCGGTTTTCGCGTAGCCAGAAGCCATACAAATACATTCGCTGTGCACGCAGGCTATCATTGCGTAGCATTATGTCCACCAGTTCTACATCGCGCTGCGGCAAGAGTGGCGAAATAGCACGCAGGCTGTATTCTAGTTCCTCTGGCGTCAGGTCTTGTACAAATTCTTCTTCGATCGTCACCGCAGCCATGGCTTCTTCAAAATTCTGGGCATCCACCATCGGGTTGCTGCGCTGGAACATCATCGAACGGGTGCTCAATAAAGCACGTTCCCGGTTCCGTACATCTACGACCAATTGATAGTTTCCGGAAGGTAAATCGCTGATATCCATCCTTAACAAAAGTGGATTCACGTTGGCAGGGTCTTGGCGTTTGTGAGCAAGCATCAACGTTTCTGCTACATCATTTTCCATTTTATCAACCCGATAACTCACCACAAAGGGCTGAGCAATGGCTTGATCACTGTTATATATCTCGTGATAAAAAGTCAATACATTGGCTCCTCTGCCGTAGTAATTGAAAGGTAGCGGCTCCATCAGCAAGTCATTCTTCACCATCGGGCCAGGCGTTGTAGCAGGCTCTACAGCTGCCAGTAGCTGAATATCCGACTGCGCCAGTTGTGCTTCCGGGAAATCCAGGGACAGATCAGCACTGTATCGGCGGGTTTCCTCTGGCAGGTTAGCGTCCGTCACTTCTACCCGAAGCTTATAATCCCCTTCTGGCAATGGGTACCGCTTGAGGTCAATAAAATCTACAATATAGGTACCTACTGGGCTCAACAGGCGAAACTTATCATATTTGATGATATTCTCTCCTTGTTCAAAAAACACCAGTACATCTACCGCTCCCTGCACCGTCGAATCGCTCTGCTCAACAGTCGTAACAGTCTGCCCTGAAACGTGCAGGTAGACTTCTACGTAAGTGCCTTGTGGGCTATTGAACCGGGCAAAGGAAAGGCTGGCATCAAGTGCACTCAGGGGCACACTCAGCATCAGTAAAAAAACTAAAAAGAATAGATTTTTCATAACGGTCGGAATTGGTACGTATCTTACGAAGATACATATAAACAGAGGTCACTCGCCGACTTTTATCCCCAAAAGTCAGGAAGCTGATAGTCTAAGTCTAAACTGGACTTTGCAAAAAGTTACTCCGCTGGCTGGCGCAATACCATCCTGAATTTTTTACGCCGCAGTTCAGTGGTCAGGATAAGTTCTCCTTCGGTGAAAGACTCGATAAGGAAGTCGGCTTCGATCGGACCGCCACGCTGAAGAATGGCCTCCCCATCTAGTTCGTAATCGTAGGCTTCTTCTGTACCAGTCATATTGGTTAACAATTGACCATCTTCCGAAAAATCGAAATACATCCCTTCCATGGTCGTCGTGGGTTCTCCATCGCGTGTTGCACTTTGGATTTCCCAATGGCCCGCCAAATCGGTGGTAGCAACAGCATTATCATCGCCACAGGAAGCCAGAAAAAACAAGGCAATGAAAAACAAGGAAAGCGTAGTAATCTGGAATTTCATAGTAGTAATTAATAGTATAAAGGTGGCCAAGCGCCATTGGCAGTGAAATAGTCTTTTACCAATCACGCTGTGCTTGGATTGCCCCAAGTAGCTTGCTCATTGTTCCTGTACTCAAGGGAGTTAGAGGCCCAACAGCAATTCCGGGGTCAAAAATAGTGGGAAATATGTAAATAAGTGATCAAGCTCTAAAAATCCCTGATAAAATCTTCCAGTGACTCCTCTGAATCCAAAGACAAGCGTTTACGTAGGCGGGATCTCGTCTTCTTGATGCTTCCAACCGAGAGGCCCAGCATATCGGCAATTTCTTTTCGTCCCAGATTTAGTTTTAAGAGCAGAAAAAGTCGTTCTTCTGCTGGTGTCAGGTCAGGAAATGCACTCCGCAATCGAAAGATGTAGTTTGGAAATGACTTTTCAAACCTTGCACGGAAAGTGTTCCAATCATCGTCTGTCAAAATCGTGCTGGTATAAAGGCTTTCCTCCTCCTCTTCGTCAGCAGTAACAACAGCAACAGCACCTGCTAAGCCTTTACTTTCTACTTCCAGCCTTTTCACGGTGCTTTTCAAGCTGTAAATAATTCTGGATTTATCCGTTAAAACGCGGGTCAACTGCATTAAATCCTCCAAGTTTTCCAGTGCTTCTTTGCGGGCCTGTCTAAGCTGCGCTTGCCAGCGCCAAACGATAATTCCAATAATAAACATAGCCACGATTACCACCGTGAAAGCTCTGGTTTTACTCAACTTCGCAGCTGTCAGTTCGGCCTCACTGCGTTTTAAGGCCAGTTCTGTTTGGGCCACTTCGTATTCAGTTTCCAAAAGGGCTATTTGCTTTTGGGTTTCCAGACTAATAAGGCTGTCTTTCAACTCTTCATGCCTAGATACACTTTCCAGCGCCGATTTGTAATCTTCCAAATCCATGTAGGCAAAATAAAGACCAAGGTAATTATTGATCAGGTTATTGGGGAAATCGTGCTCCTGATTAAAAGCAATACATTTTTTGTATTCCTCAATAGCACGCTTGGCTTTCCCTTGGCGGCGGTAGGCACTGGCCAGGTTATTCCTGTTTTTACCTTCACTTTTGTGATTTCCAAGTTCCTGGTTGATCAATAATGCCTGCTCAAGGTAAGGAATGGCCTTATCTGGCTCGCGAGTCAACAGGTACAAACTTCCAAAATTCCCGTAAGCCGTTCCCAGTTGTCGTTTTTCACCAAACTTTCTTAAAAGCGGAATTGCCTCTTGAAAATACTGTTCCGCTAAAGTGAAGCTATCGAAATACATGAATTTCGAGGCCACTTGTTCAAGGCTCTCCGCATAACAAAGACTATCTCCGGCAGCAGCACAAAAGCGGGCAGCATCTTGGTAATGCACCAATCCTTCTTCCTCATTTTTCAGGTAGTTTTTCAAAAGGCCCTGCCAGTAACTTGCCCAACCCAGCCAAGCATTATTTTGAGCTTCTTCCGCTATTTTATTCGCTGCCAAAAGACAAGCAGCAGAGGCTACGTAGTCATGGAGTTTGAGGTAGTCATAAAAGACGTAAAGTTGTCCAAAAAATTCATACTGACGGTTTCCATCGGCTTCTGCCTTGGCTAAAAAATCCTTGTGAATTTCCAATCTCTCCTCATAGCCAAGGGAAGAATTCTTCGGAACAGGATCGGCAGCCCTATGGTCCACTCGAATACTGTTTTGGGAATAAATTATCGTACTACATATTACTAAAAAGAAGACCAGGGAAATCCGAAAGAAGTTTTTTGCACGCGCCGTAGCTAAGACCATTTCAATAGTTTAGGGGAGATTGTATTACGGCGCAATTTAAGAAAAATCAGATGCCCGATTTCACTACAGGATAGAAAACAAAACACATATTTTATTGACATATAAACCACGCAGCAATATCAATATTTGATCCGGCAATACTTCTCTTCCTTACTACCAAGGTCTACAAGTGTCAACAAGTATTCCCCTCTCGGAAATTGATCTAAAGGTACAACGTTGAGTATTTTAGGGACAGACACAACAGCGACTTCCTCTCCTTTTTCATTGACTATCTTCAATAGCTTCTCCGCACTGGACAGGCGAAGCAACAAACTCGGGACCTCCCCTAACTCTAAGCCAGGGGCTGCCTTTTTATCCCCTCCAAAGTCGGTTTCTGTCAGGTGATAGCCATCATAATCGACACTCAATTCAAAAGTACTATGACCTGCAACGTTCACCGTCAAAACGGCTATCTCCTCTCCCTTAGTCACCAACCAGCGGGGCCGTAATTCACCGCTACCACCTCCGGGTAAAGTCAGCGATGAGGGTAAAATCACCCCATCCTTATTACTACTAAACCTCAATAAGAGGGTCTCTGCAGATTGATTGCTGAAGGTAAATATCCCGGCAACCGTGTCCCCTATCCTTCCCTCCAGACTAATGGACAAATCAGCAAGCACCAAACTTTGATCCCGGAGAAATAAATACGTCGTACGGTCCCGATCAATTTTCTCTACGTACTGCAGCTTCCAGTGCTCGTCATAAATATAATCATAGGTAGCCCCATCGCGAAAAAAGGTTTTCCGATCTACTTTCCCATTGTAAAAAAAGGTATAAGTACTATCTGTCACTCTCAGTTTTCGAGGGTCTTTTACAGAAGCCAATACTCCCCGCATAAACAAATCTTCCGCACTCATGTCACCGAGCCTACGGCCATCAATGACCGTCGTATCGTCTTGTAATCTGCTCGATTGGTAAATGATTGCTCGCACATTACCCTCAGCATCATAGGTCTTAATGACCCACTGCCGCTGGTTTTCTAAATCGATAACAAGGGTATCTGTCTTTTGCCCAAATACAGTGGCACTAAAGCCTGCCACAAGGAGGAGGAATAGGTATTTCATGCGCGTTTTTATTAATTAGTCACAAACAATATCCCTTCTAAGATGCAAAAAACTTTGCCATGGTGGGGTGCGTCCATATATCTGGCACATACTTAGGTGCGGGGTGCGGGGTGCGGGGAAAATGCTCCATTTTCTGGTTTCTCACTCCCGAATTTTGTGCGAAGTGCTTCGGACCTTGGGCTAATCGTATGATCGCACTGGTACGATTGGCGCAAAAACCAGGTGCGCAGGCCAACAGGCCGAAGCACGAGCGCAGGGACGAGCAGGACAAAGGACAGCAGTGGTACCGAAGGTAGAAACGAATGGCCTGGTGCCGATCCCGTCCCGGCTAGAAAAGTCGGGACGGGAGATGGCATGGCCCCACCTACCCATCTGATTCGCATGAATCCATAAATGTATTTATACGAATGGCCTGGCTAGCTCACCTAAAAATCGCTGATCGACAATTGCAACTGAGGTACTGGCGCCGGATGATGCCCCAAACGCAGATAATCCCAGGTCGCCAGCGCAATCATGGCCGCATTGTCGGTGGACCAACGCAATGGCGGCAAACACAATTCTACGCCCATTTTAGCACAAAGATCACCTGCTTGTTCACGCAACTGAGGGCTAGCAGCAACACCACCGACTACCACCAGCGACTTGACGGGGTATTTCTTTAGTGCTTTGCGGCATTTCGTTAGGAGAATTTCCATCGCTGCTTCCACAAAGGAAGCTGCCACGTCATTTACAATCGGTGCTTCGTCTAAGGCGTTCAGGTAACGAGATACTGCCGACTTCAGGCCAGAGAAAGAAAACTCTAACCCTTTGTGCAACATTGGCCGCGGAAAAGGGATTGTAGCTTGGCCCTGCTTGGCGGCACGATCAACTACTGGGCCGCCGGGATAACCAAGGCCCAACATACGGCTCACTTTGTCATAGGCCTCGCCAACGGAGTCATCACGTGTAGACCCCAACAGCTTGATCTCTGTAGCGCTTTCCATGTGCGCCAAAAAGGTGTGACCGCCGGAAACCAATAAGATTATCGCAGGGTATTTGACCCGTTGTTCTTCCAGGTCTGCACTGCGCAAATGCCCTCGCAGATGATTGACGCCAATCACGGGAACGCCCCAACCCAAGCCCAGCCCCGAAGCCGAGGTGAGGCCCACCAAGAGCGAACCGATAAGGCCCGGGCCGCGGGTTACTCCGATAGCCTCCAAGTCCTCGTGGGTAATGCCTGCATCAAGCAAAGCCTTGTCAATAGCTGGCAGTATCGACTGTACGTGGGCACGGCCAGCCAGTTCGGGAAACACTCCTCCGTATTGGGAATGAATTTCCGCCTGTGAGGCAATTACCGAAGACAATACTTCCCCCTGCGCTGTTACTACCGCTACGGCAGTGTCATCACAAGAAGATTCGATACCAAGAACATATTTAGCCATGTGTCTTTTTACTTTAAGTAAGGTGCTAAATCAGTAGCAGGAATAACTCCTTCCCGCTCAATAACAGGAGGGTTCATGCGGCAGTTGACCAAGGTGGAAGGAATAGTTGGGATGGTGCCTCCATCAATGGCTACATCGGGTGCAAGGTGAAGTTGCTCAAGAATAGCCGCTACCTCCGTAGGCGTGTCATGCCCCGAGGCGTTGGCGCTGGTCACCAGTAGAGGGCCGGTAGCTCGCAAGATGGCCAGCAAATGCTCATCATCAGGAATACGGATGGCTACCTCGTCGCGGCCAGCCAGCCAGCCAACTGTGGGCTTGTCTGTAAAACCAATGGCTACCGTGAGCGCGCCAGGAACGTATTCCGAATTTAGTAAACGGTGCGTTGGCGCATTGATCTCAACCCCTAGTGCTTCCATATCAGCGACATTTGCTACCATAATTGGCAGGTTCATGCTACGTGGGCGATCTTTCATGGCGTACAAGCGATCTACCGCTTCCGGAAAACCGGGATGAACGGCCAAGCCGTAAACGGTATCAGTGGGCAGCATTACTACTCCACCTTGCTTTAAGCTAGCAATAGCTTCTATGACAGCCGTGCTAGATGCTTTCAGGATTTTATTCACCTTATTTAAACATTAACGATTGTTCTGTAATAGGTACTACAAATTTAGGAAACCTAAGCTCCCTGCTACCAAGGTTGGGAAGCATGGGCACCATATCGGTTGCGAGGCCAAACTTATACCCTGTATCATAAATGGTATGTTCAGGGAAAGCAGTGATCAGTTGTTCACGGTGAGCGCCAGCTACTGCCCAGGTGGTATGTTGCCCCAGGGCTTTGCGAACAGTCTCTTCCATCGGCCCATAAAGCGTTTGCTGAACAGCTCCATCTGCATACAAGCCTACGTAGGCATTGCTCTTGATAGATTTTACGGTTACCAAAGTTGGACAGTTGTAACGAGCAGTTGCGGGTGCTCCCAGCAATTCAAAAGTATTTACTGCAATTATAGGAACACCTAGGCTGTAGGCCAAGCTATTGGCAAAAGCTACGCCAGCACGAATGGCACTAGTGCCTCCTGGACCTTGGTTAATGGCAATACGTTCGATCTCACTGGCTTTACGACCAATGGCTTCAAGCGCATGCTTTGCTAGCGCCGGCGCATCTTTTAATGTTTGAAGTTCCGTATGCTGAGTGGAATCAAACAAAATCTCATTCCCCGCACTCAGCACAACACCGTAAGGCAGTGCTGAAGATTCAATACTCAGGCTTATTTTTTCCTTTGCGCTCATAAATCAAGCTAATTTCAATAAAGGCAGACGCTGCTGCCAGCTGGTCCCAACAGGCGAAAAAGTAAATATCCGTGAGGTATTCTCCTGTTCTACAAAGGCAATATCGATCAGGAGGTATTCCTCAAAATCGTCCGCTACCTTTTGCCCCCACTCGATGAGGGTGATGGCTTCTTCAAAATGTTCCTCTAGTGCCAAATCTCTGAACTCTTCGATGCTCTCGATACGATAGATATCCATGTGCAGAAAATCACCACTATTAATACGGTAAAAATTAGCAATGGTATAAGTGGGGCTGGAGATATAATCCTCCGAACCCAGCGCTTGAGCCAGTGCTTTTACGAAAAACGTTTTACCCGCAGCCAATGGGCCATTCAGGATCACCACATCTCCAGGTGTTAACAGCTTACCTAAAGCGGCTGCCAATTGCTGCGTTTCTTCCGGACGCTGCACAGTAATTGTCTGCATTTTTTCTCTTTTTAATTCTGAGAAAACAAACCAGATGGAATTTGGTGCGCAAAGATACAGGAATTGTTTATTTGATTTTTTTGTACAAGCCAATAAACCTTCCTTTCTTGCACTGATTTTGGAGCTTTCGTCAGAAAGAACCCCTTCTTCTTTACAAAAAAACAACTCCCGTCATGATGAAATTTTTCTTCTCAACAGCAGTAATACTACTCACATTCAATTTAATGACCAGCTGCGGAAATACAGAAGGCGCCGCGGAAGAAACAACCGAGGCTGTCATGGAAGAGCAACAGAAAGCTGCCTCCGAGGCCGAAACTACCTTAAAGGAAAAAACTAAAGAAGTTTCTACCTATAAAACACCTGCAGCGATGAAGGAGGCTGTTGAGAGTCTCTCAACAGATATACAAAGCAAAATTACGAACTTCGAAGCTGAATTGAATGATTCCAACGAAGAGGTAGTAGCAATTGCCGAAAAAAAAATCGGTGCCCTCCGCGAATACCAACAATTATTACAGGAATACCAAGGAAAATTTGACAAAATCAACGAAGCCGATGCTCCTGATTTTGGAAAAAACGTAGCCGACTTAGTCAATAAAATCAGACGCGACATTGCTACGTTTGACGATAAAAAATAACCAGTAGATCGAATAATTTGCTTTGTTATTCTTGCAAAAAAAAAGCCCGGGAGCTAACGCTCCCGGGACAATCACCCTAAAACATGTCTACCTGTGTAGACCCCGATTATTACTTACGGTCTGATGATGACATGTCTTCCATCATATCAGAAGCGTTTATCATTTCTTTGGTATACAAGTTATTCAACGTCGACTGTGCCTCGGAGAAAAAATTGTATGCGTGCTTGGATTGGTCAAGGTATAAGGTGTCTGGATCAATCTTTTCAGCGGCGGTACGCAACGATTTCAGATATTCATCGGCCACTACCACACCGTCCAGCTCGGCTACTTCCTCCATCAAGGTTGCTACTGTGGTGAAAGCTACCCTAGCGGCATCAGCATGTGTATTGGCGTATTTGTCATTGGTCATTTCCATCGCTTTACCCTTAATGGTGGCAATGTGCATATTGAAGCCTTCAATTTCTCCATCTACTGTGTTCACCGTGGCTTCAATGGTACGGGTAAGCTTCATCAAGCCATCATAAGTATATTGGTGATCCAACGAAGTTGTACCGTCGATCTCAATATCATTTTTCTTCATCCATGTGTTGTAACGATCGATTTCCCGGTAGTAGGTCAATTCAGGGCTATCTAAATCAATTAAAACGGGAACATACTCAATCGTTTTTTCTTGATTTACGCGGTTCGAAATAGCTTCTTCCAGAAGGAAAAACTCGAAGGCCTTGCGGTAAGAGACCGCATCTTCCATTCTATCAAAAGTTTCCTTCCGTAATCGCTGTTCGTCAATATTGATCTCCCAGTAATCTTCTATATATTCTGCCGATTCTTCGGCTTCATCAGCTGGTCGATCATCTTCTTTCATTTCTTCCACGTACTCATCCATGAGTTCAGTGCGCTTGTCCATGAGCTCACTGCGTTCTTTCATGTACTCCATATATAATGGATCAAGTGAGATAATATGATCTGGCGTTAAGTTTAGTGCTTCATAAGCGTATTCACGGAAACTTACACGCAGGTAAGCATCAAGCATCCGCTCATAATCAGCAACACTTACGTTATCGGTAGCCATCTCTTGTTTCGTTTCGGTAGTACTGGTCATCATATCGCTCCCTGTCTGTGCGAACGCACTAGTTGTCATACTTATAATAAAGAGCAAGGGAAGCATTAATCGGTTAATCATAATTTCTTTTAATTTAAATTCTAAATACGCTTTTGCAACGGGTCATTCCTGCTTGGTGTTCGTTGATTGGTCTATTAATTTTATTATTTAAAAAATAATCTCTCTTAGAGATTATGGTATAGTGTTATTTTCAGGAAACAAGGCTAACAGAAAGAAAAACCGCAACGATAGCTTATCCGCCACCCTCCAAAAACGATACGATATAAAACAAAATGATTAAATATAATCAAAAAACCAAGCCAACAGAAGACACAAAGGACTGAAAATCAAACTATTACAATCTTGGCACAGCTATTGGACTATAGGAAGTGTAATCAAAAAAAACATTTATGTCTACGACCGATTTTTCAAATCAGCTTAACAACCTCGAACTTTTCTTATTTAATTTTGCTTTGCGCCTTACCCACAACAAAGACAAAGCGAAAGACTTGGTACAGGACACTTCACTAAGAGCTTTTCGTTACCGCGAAAAATTCCAAGCGGGTACTAATTTTAAAGGCTGGATCGCTACTATTATGCGCAATACCTTTATTAATAATTACCGCAAAGAAAAGCGCCAACGTACAGTGAGCGAACCTGTAGAAGATTTGGCTTACGGGTTGGAAAGTAAAACAATTCCAAGTTACGCTGCCGAAATCAACTTACGGGTAGAGGAAATTCACCGCAAGATTGATAAGATTGGCGACTTATACGCTGTTCCCTTTCTGATGCATTACCGTGGCTACGAATACCAAGAGATCGCTGAACACCTTGAGCTTCCTATAGGTACGGTGAAAAGCCGAATTTTCACA
>NZ_JBOEFX010000118.1:0-35829 GCF_050633125.1 Lewinella sp. | reverse complement strand
TAGTGCCTTGAAGCTCCAGGGTTTGATCATCGCTTCCTGCGCCACCTTCCAGGGAGCTTAGGTCTACCTGGCCGCCATCGGTCAGGCTTAGTACATTAGTTCCTTCATTAAACTGTAGTGTTTGCAATTCATTTTGCGGATCAGCATCGGCATCAGCCTGCCCGGCAGGGATGTTGATGGTATTACCTTCCGAGATGGTCAATTCATTGGTATTGGGGTTAAAGGAGATGGTTTGCAGCTCATTTTCAGGGTTGGCATCCGCATCGTCTTTGTCTTCAACGGTCATCGCATGTACTGCTAAAGGCACGGGGAGGATAGGCGAATTCCCCATATAAAGGTAGTTATCGCCTCCTTCTACATCCATTTCTACTTTCAACCAATAGGAGCCGCTGCCCCAATTGATTTCTTCCAAGTCGCCAAAAAGGACGTCTCCATTACCAATATTTAAGGAAAAGATCCCCACTGGGGACGTAAACGTCAAGTGGCGTTCGGCATATTGGACTTCACCGGCTCCGGTACCACTGCCATTGTCAAGAACGATCGATATTTTAAGACCAAGATCGGTATTAGCGTACGGTTGTTGATTGATTCCTCTGGCTACGCCCTGGTATTTAAACAGGGTGGGTGCTTGTGCAAACAAGAAAGCCGTAAAACACAAAAGGAGGGTTACTAAAAGTGATTTTTTCATTTTCTTTAAAATAAATACCCGTTACAAAATGGGTTGGATTAATGAATGAGTTAGGTGTTAAACCTTAATGAGTTTGGTGGTTTCAAATACCGCTTGGCCATCCTGTTTTACGATCAGGAAATAAGCTCCTGCGGGGAGACCATGGAGATCAACGGTCGTACGCAAGTCGTTCAAAACAACCTGCTGAACTAGCCGACCGTAGGGATCATAGAGAAAAGCCTCTAATGGTTTTTCCTGATCTTTCGTAATGGTAAATTGGTTTGTAAAAGGGTTCGGACCAACGCTAACCGTCAATGAACTCTCCTCCACCTCTACGGTGGGTACCAGGTCAAAATAGGTTTGCAAAAAACCTTGAGACAGATGCTGGTTTTCGGCAGAAATTGTTTCCGTAGCCAGCTCTCCAAAACTAGAGTGCAGGGATACACCTTGTACGCTCAGGGAATAGTAATTGGCACCACTTATCAAAGTGGTTGGCTCTATAGATTGCCCCGAAAGGAAGGCATTCCACCAAATGAGTAATAGGATAATACAGATGCTTCTCATAAAATTGATTTTGAACAAGATTACGGGCATTGCATCATCAACAGCGAAAAAAGAGGGGTGTCAAAAGGTAAGCCATCCTTTAAACACAGGTATACAACAGGTAAGTTTACCGTACTTTTACCCCCATAACCTACTGATTATCAATCTATGCTTTTCAACAAGGTGATTCCCTGTTTTTTAGGAGTGCAGAGGTGTCCTAATAAATATTTATTTTCGCATTACAAGTTTCATCCTCCTTACCAGCTCTTGACTAACTATGCTATTTATTCGTTTTTTGAGTACGTTATTGATTGCACTCCTTTTGGTATCTCCTACCCTATCTGCCCAGAACACTGCGGAATGGAAAGCTCAATTAAAATCTGCGGATAAACAACAACAGATTGGTGCGCTTCACCAACTGGTTATCTTGTACCAAAACATCAATTTAGACACAGCCCTACTATACAGCTATGAAGCACTGAGGCTTTCTCAGGAGGTGACCGATGACAGCTTGGTGGGGGTAAGTCATTCGCGTTTAAGCACCAGCTTTTATCATCTTAGGCAAATGGATTCTTTATTGGTACACGCTAAAGCAGCAGAAAAAATAGGTGCACGCCTAACCCTCAATAAAATGCACGCCTTCTCTTTAAAAATGCAAGGTATTGGCTACAACTATCAAGGAGATTTTGCGAAGGCTACAGAAAGCAACCAAAAAGCACTAGAAGTTTACCAAACGATGAAAGACTCGGTAGGTATCGCAGCAACCTATTCTAACCTGGGCCGGATCTACCAAAAAAGCGCTCAATACGACGAAGCCTTACGCTACTTTATCAAAGCTGAAAAGCTTTTTGAGCAGTCGAAAGATGTAAATGGTCAGAGTATCACCGCTGCCCAAATTGGCGACTTGTTTCTAGATATGGAAGCGCCTACAAAAGCCATCAGCTACCTAAAAAAAGCGCTCGAGCTTACTTCCCGTGACAGCTTGCCCATCCAGTATGGCGACCTCTTAAATTCCCTAGGTTCCATTTACCACCAAGAAAAGGTACAACTTGACAGTGCCCAATTCTGCTTCATGGAAAGCCTCAAGCTATTTGAAGAAGTTGGCGATCAACAGGGTGTTGCTATTTCTAACAACAACCTGGGAAATATCTATCGAGACCAAAAAGAATGGCAGAAAGCTTTTTCGCATTATCATACTTCCCGACACATCAACTTGAAAAATCAATGGTTGCCAGGCCTTGCTGAGAATGCCAAAAACCTGGGAATTTACCATCAACTCAAGGAGCAACAAGATTCTGCTATCCACTACTTTTTAATCGCTTATGACATTAGCGAAGAAATAGAACTCGCCTTTAGGGAGGAAGCCATCCTAGAGAGTATCTACCGCTATTACAAGCAAAATGAACAGCCCGCCGAAGCGCTTTTCTACTTTGAAAAACTGACTGCACTAATAGAGGAAACCAAAGGAGAAGCCGTTCAAAAAGAAATTGCAGCGCTGGAAACCAAGTATGAGACAGAGAAAAAGGCATTGCGCATCAAAAGTTTGGAACTGCAATCTAGTTTAGCACAATCCAAAGCCAGAGCACTGATCATTGGCTTGGTTAGCTTAATGATTCTCTTTGGCTTAGGCATTGCTGGTGTTTTCTATCGTAGGCGGAAAGAGCAACAGCTTTTTGCCCTCAAACAAAAAATGCACGAACAGGAAAAGAAGGAGCTAGACCAGGAACTGACCTACAAAACCAAGCAACTGACCTCGCACGCGCTACACATGGTGCAAAAGAACAAGGTACTACAAGAACTCAAGCGGGGAATTACAGACCTGGTAAGCGTTACGGCGGATGCTCAAAACAAAAAGGCTATGCGTTCGCTGGTTCGTCGTATTGATTTCAATATCCAATCTGATGAAGATTGGGATACCTTCAAGTTATATTTTGAACAAACCAATCAAAATTTCTATCAAAACCTGGCCAAAATAAACAAGGACTTGACCGGTACAGAGCTGAAGCTCTGCTCTCTTATTAAATTGAACCTCAACATCAAGGAAACAGCATCAGTCCTCAACATCGAACCGACCAGTGTAAAGACGGCTCGCCATCGCCTGCGTAAGAAATTAAACCTGGAACAAGGGCAGGACCTGACTTCGTTTATCCGTCAAGTGGCTTGATATCTCACGAGGTAAAACCTCGTAGGTACGGAGTACAGGGTATTAGGATTTCAACGAACCTAAAATGGATGCTATACCAAGTACCATTTACTTTTCACCTAGTACTGTGAGATTTGCCTTGGGTGCGCCTTTCTTTCCAGGCACCCGAAAAGGCAAATCTCACATAAGACTTTATCGCTTATCCGCACTACTAAATACGCGGCTCCAGTTGACACCTTTGGCGATGCTACCTTCTTTGAGGCTGAACCAGATGAATAGCGGCTTGCCCACAATGTGGTCATCAGGTACAAAGCCCCATACTCTACTATCTTCAGAGTTGTGGCGGTTATCCCCCATCATCCAGTAGTAGTTCATTTTGAAGGTATACTCCGTAGCAACTTCTCCATTGATCAGGATTTGGCCATTCGCAAATGACAAATCGTTCTCTTCGTAGACCCCAATAATCCGGCGAAACATGTTGATGTTCTGCATATTGATAGGAACAGTTATGCCTTTTTTGGGTATCCAGATCGGACCGTAGTTATCTACCGTCCAAGGGCCATAGTTTTTGCTATCGTGTGGGTATAGCCGATCAGGGTTATAACCGCGGCTAGCATCGGTAGGAAACTCGTAATTTTCAATTTTAATATTAGGATCCATGCCCTGAACGTTCTCTTTTTGTTCGGCTGACATAAAGATGTACCGAACGTTGGGAGCACGCTCATCGCGGATATTGTCTTCTTCTGAAATCCCCCAATCAGCGAAAGGTTGCTCATTGATGGTGGTCGTAGGGAAAGTAACGACATATAAAAACTGCATATTGGTAGGGTTCTCTGCTGGTTTCCCGTTAATATGCACCTGCCGGTCGATAACCTGAAGGGTATCCCCTGGCAAACCGACACACCGCTTAATGTAATGATCGCGCTTATCCAAGGGGCGCGTTACTAAATCTTTAGCACCAGACTTAATGATCTGGTCATAGCGAGGATTAGCATCTCTGACCATACCGTAGCGCACATCATCCACCGTCCAGGTGCGGTCGGGAAAAATGTAGACACTATCTCCGGCCGGCAAATTGAAAACCACAGGGGAATTATGTTCAATTTCTTCCAGTGCTGGTAAGCGTACTGGCTTCAGGCTGGGCTTTTCCCAGTACGACTCTCCTCCAAATTTGGGAACAACATTGTGTAACAGTGGAATCATCGCCACCGTCTTAGGCGTACGGATACCGTAATGTGCTTTACTTACAAAAAGAAAATCACCTACCATCAAAGAGCCTTCCATCGAAGAGGTAGGAATCACGTAAGCTTCAATCAGGAATAAGCGGATAAGCGCTGCCGCAAAAACTGCAAAAATAATAGCTTCGGCCCATTCGCGGCTTTGTCCTTTTTTATAAGGATTCTCGCGCATCAGCTTTTCGTACTGGCGCTTGCTACCTTTCTCTTGCGCTTCGGCCAATTTAGCGGCATAAGCTTTCTCGGCAGGAATAGTAGGCCCGAGGTACTTCTCTTCCGGCCGTGTACCGAGGAAAAAGAAGTAAAAAGGCGTACCCACTACTGCCAGGAAGCTATCCAAAAATCGGTACTTCCCGAAAGAGCGTACCATATCTACGGCCAAACCGGAATAAATGAAGACATTCACAATGGGTACCAACATCCACACGGCCCACCAGGCAGGGCGGCCGACCAGCTTGCTCCATACCACAAAATTGAGCCCAGGTACCAGCCCTTTCCAGCCCGCTTCACCGGCTTTCTCAAATACTTTGTACAAGCTCACACTCAGGAGCACGTAACCAATGATCATCATCCAGGCAAACCAAGACATATGGTTGTTATTTTTCTACTTGCAGCTTTTTTAGCTGTAAATTATTATCGAAGGGCAAAAGAAAGGCAAATTCATGAATCTGCCTTTCTTTTGCGCCAGCTTTTTGCATTAGTAGCGACCGTAAGTTGTTTATTACAGTACTCGTTGCAAAAAATCGAAAGGCAAAGATAGAAATTTGAACCACCAAAGGCACCAAAGGGTGCTTTTTTTGAACCATATAAGAGATTATAAGGGCATATAAGAGGAGCTTACCGACGTAGATTCCATCTACGTTGAACGGGGTATTCAACAAATTAAATTCACGAATTTAACGCTCGCGCCATTAACGACCCACTCACCTATAAACAGCAATGGACGCGCAGGCCTTTAGGCCGGAGCGCGGGCCCCGGAGGGGGCTGGACGAAGGATAGAAGCGGTTCCGCACCTTAGGGGCGGAAAGAGCGGATAGCCTGGTGCCGTATTGGCGGCTGCGCAGCAACGCTAATAACGGCACGGCCCCAAATCAATTCATCCCTTTGCTTACAAAAGCCCGCAAATCCTCTACTTGTTGGTTGCTCATCCGCTCTTGGGTATAGTGGGGCATATAGGCGCGTTTGCCCGGTGAGGGGCTCGTACCATAGCGCAAAACCTGGTAGGACGAATAACGGGAATAGGTGGGAAAATGCTTTTCAAGAAAATTAAAACTGTATGTACTCTCATCCAAATTAAAGAAAGAATAGCGGCGTTCGCCGTGGCAATGCAGACAGCTTTGCTCATAAACGAGGGCACCATTCATGGGGTCGCCTTCTTCTCCGTAGCCTGCTACCCGGTCGGTAGGTGGAACAAGGAAAGTAGCCGGAGAGTGATCCAGGAAATAAGAGTTAAGTAAGGCGGCAGCGGCTTTCTTATCTCCCTTTCCCATCGTTGCTGCCTCTATAGACGAAAGACTATTATCGGGTAGTGACAAATCGCCCATTTTCAAATCTATCGTCCACAGGTAGGCCAAGATAGACTCCATCTCCCAGTCTTCCAGCTCGCGCCCTTGGGCACATTCTGTAGCACACAGGGCTATCGCTCCACGCAGGTCGTTGCGCGCAGGGCGCACCAGGTCGCCGTATTTTTTTTCGTAATCTCCATTGTAATAGGTCTTACGATTCACTACACCATACAGCGTAGTGCCAGGAAGGAAGGGTATATTTTTCTCGGCGACGTAAGCCAAGCGTGCTTCGGGATCGGCGTAACGTAAGTCAGGATCTTCTTTCACGGTATTATGGCAGGACGTACACACAAAGTGCTTACTCTGCCGCCGTGTTTTGCCTTCACCATCAGGATAAGGCACCACCCCCTCGTGTACCAGCTGCCTTCCGATCTCCGCAGAAACATCATCTATATCCGTATTTACACGATGCTCCGCAGGAGCAGCACCCAATGCATCCAGTACTTCAGCGACCGAAGTATCCGAACTGATCTCAATGGGCTTGTCCTGGGGCTGAAAACCAGCCAGCAAACTTAGAAGTAGTAGTGGTGTGAGAAAAATAATAAAGCTGCGCATAAGTTTAGCTAGTTTTTGGGGGGTTGCCGTACTAAAGATTAAACCAACGGGAAATCGTAAATCCTAACCGAAATTGGCCTTCTGTCCAGTCGGTAGTTGTGTAAGGAATAAAATCAGTTTCCATCAAGGCAGTCGCATTGGTAAGATTGACCTGAAAGATATGCCCACTGGTTTCAAACTCGAAGCCTAAGCCAATTGCAGGAAAATAGCCCGTTCCACTCTTGCGGCTATCAATCAAAGGGAAGACAGCATCTGCCAGTAAGCCAAACGTGCGGGTCACCTGCACACGCCCACCAGTACTGATGCTAAACATCCCGTTTTTGTCTTCAAAAGGAACCAGGTTTCGGTGCGTATAACCGGGGCTAACCTGCAAAGAGAATCCGTCACTAAATTTCCTTGCTAGTATCAATTGAACATGGGAAGCCATCCGGTGATTAAAATTCGGAAAGCTTGCTATCGAAGCTTCGTTACCTGCTCCCTCTAGTTTTTCTTGGGTAGAAAGCGAAATCATCCCCATTATCGTTGCAGAAAGCGGAGCTCCTCCATTTTCTTCTTGTTTTGTAAGGCGTAGTTTCCCTATACCATTCAGCAATTGGCGCAAGCCAGGAAAGCCTTCAACGGAAACACCCGCTCCTTTGGAACGGTAAAGGCCCACTGTCAGGCCGTCTGTGACGCCATATTCACCACCAATACCTACATCACTAGCAGTCTCCAAGCCATAGAAAGTAGCAAAACCACCATTATCGCCGCCAATATCACCAAATCGGTGGCTGATCCTAACGTCCAACCGGCCCTTGGGCAAGGTTTCCGGCGAATGAATATTCACTACGCGCGAGTCTTTAAACGTGCGGTAAACTTGATCCTGGGCCGTAAGAGGGTTATTCCCCAACAGGATCATAAAAGCCAAAATAAAGAGGGGGACCATTGTTCCGTTCTGTGTCATCGTGTTATCTTTTCGGGTATATTCTTATTCGGGAAAACCAGCTTCCAGCCAGCATTCAATAATAGTTAGTTCTTCTGATGTGAGATTGATTGGGCGGCTGCTCGGCGCAAAATTGGGAGGCATACCCGTTGTAGGGTCTCCCCGCTGAATAAGTACACGCTGCCGGAAGGTATTATCCTCCAAATAAGGCAACAGCCCACTGTAGCTATCAAAACGCCCTGGCGAACTGTCCAGGTGGCAACCACTATACGCACAACTCACGTCGATGATTTCCTTTATGTCAACGGTATAAGTAGGTTCTTCTACTCCGCAATCAGCCATAATAGGTTCCGGCAATTGATCAGAGGCGCAACTCCCCAGCCAGAACACTGCTAACAAAAGTATAATACACCAAGACTGTCGGTAAATCACTGTATTTTCAGAGATTTTCATAATAGTATTCCGGTTTACTCAACTAAATGAAGCCACCAATTGTAGTATCAGCAGTTCATTTGTCAATTTCGTTTTCAAGTGGACACAAAGAAAAGGTAAAGACAGCATTTTTTTTATCTGCTGGATTACTTTCTCTGTACTAGTGGTGTTTAATCCACTAATACTGCTTAATCACAGAATATGTTGCGGTTTTTGGATTTTTTTTTGTCCGTAACCACAGACTATTTTAAATTTGTAACTACAAAATCTTTATCAAATATGTATCCAGTAGAATTAACTACCCCAATGGCTCAAGACTTAACCAACTTTGGTTTTCAGAGTCTGTCAACGGCGGAAGATGTTGATAACGCATTGAGTAAGTCCGGTACTACCTTACTGGTTGTAAACTCTGTTTGCGGTTGTGCTGCTGCCAATGCTCGGCCAGGTGCCAAAATGGCTACCCAGAATGACAAGGCTCCCGACAACATGGTTACCGTGTTTGCCGGTGTAGATAACGCTGCTACTGCCAAAGCACGCGAACACCTACTGCCCTACCCTCCTTCTTCGCCAGCTATTGCTTTGTTCAAAGATGGCAAGCTCGTACACTTCCTCGAAAGACACCACATCGAGGGCCGTTCCGCTGAGATTATCGCTCAGAACCTCAAAATGGCTTTTGATCGTTATTGCTAGAAAGCTAAACGAACCTAGTACAGCTTCGTAAGCTTAAATTCCGAGGGTAGTATTTCTACTATCTTCGGAATTTTTTTTGCCCTTTTTCTTTGGGGCCGTAGCGGCGCTGCGCGCGCTACCGCTTGTTTCGCTCTTAGTGCCTGCTACGCTGTGCACTACCACTTCACCAGCTCGTCCTTGCGCCCTCCGGGCACCGTGCTCCGGCCTAAAGGCCTACGCGAAAATGGCTGTTTAGGTGGGTGGATTCATGAAAGGCAAATTCATGAATTCGCCCTGGTGCTGATGGTTCAAAAAAAAATCGACCATGATTCAAACATCCCGGCTAATCCTGCGCGAACTCACCACCGATGACGCCCCCTTTATGCTAGAACTCCTCAATTCTCCGGGTTGGCTCACCTACATTGGCGACCGTAATGTACACAATGTAGAAGATGCCAAAAAATACATAACAGAAAGGAACATCCCCAGTTATCAGAAATACAATTTTGGCTTCTATGCCGTTGTACGCCTTGAGGATCAGGCTGTCATTGGCACTTGCGGTATGGCCCAGCGCGATTTTCTCGATGACCCCGACATTGGCTTTGCTTTCCTTCCCCAATACACCGGCAAAGGCTATGCATTGGAAGCTGCCCAGGCGGTGATGAATTATGCACAACAAGAACTGGGCATAAAGAAGATCTTCGCCTTCACATTACCCATCAACGGACCATCAATCCGACTGCTAGAAAAAATCGGTCTCCGCAATGCAGGCACTTTTAACATCCCCGACGATCCGGAAGACTTATTGCTATTTGTAAAAGAAATAGAATAGGTTGATTACCACATATCTGTCTGGATTGGTTTAAACACATAGACACATAGCTTGAAATTGCCGGTTTCCAATTCTTATAAAAAAAACTATGTGCCTATGTGATAAAAACGTACCTGAATTAATTTCATCCCTAAAACACCTTCTCGTACAACTCTCGTTCGTGGGTATCGATAGGTTTCCGGTTCTCTAAGATTTCAAAGACATTCTTTTTGATGGTATGAGCAATATCGCCGGTAGGCAAATCATTACAATCCAAGCCGAAAGGGTCTTCAATTTCCTCCCCAAGCAACTCTACCCCCAGCAGGGCAAAAAAGAGAAACATCGCCAGCGGCACGGCCATCATGTGAAAACTCGTCACCAGAGCGAAAGGCAATAAAAGGGCATAAGCACTGATGAAAATTTTCAGATACACCGCGTAGGAAAAAGGAATAGGTGTCTTCTTAATTCGCTCGCAAGCGCCCAGGATATCCAGAAACGACTGATGCTGTGCTTTGATGTTAATATAGTCCCCTTCGTTAATTGTCCCATCTCGGTGATCAGCAGCTATCTTTTTAAAAATCTGCTGAGAGATATAATTCGGAATATGATCTTTCTTTTCGTAAACCTCGCGCTCCTCTTTGGGCAAAAAAATCAGTTTATCCAGCTCCGTTCCTTCCCGCAGGTGATCTACCAATGCAATACAAAAATTACTGACGTGGCTCGCCATCCAATGCCGCGTGTCCTCCTCTTCTTCAGGGTACATACTATCGACGTAGATCGCAAAGTTCCGGGTGTTGTTCACCAAAGCACCCCATTGCTTGCGGGCTTCCCACCAGCGATCATAGGCGGAATTGGTACGAAAGACCAGGAAAATACTCAAAATAACACCTAGGAGAGAGAAAATACTGGTATTGAGCTGCACATATTCCCCCCAGTTCATTTTTTCAATCACCAAGCACGCCACAAGCGAGTATACGCCCATTATTCCCACCGCCCGCACAATACGGGTCATGGTCCAACTTTTGAATAAGTGACTGACATCTCCCAGCCAGTTTTGATTTGTTTTATAAAGGATCATTAGTCGTTAAATTTTAAATTTCTGCCAGGTATTCATGGACAAACTTGATGGCCATAGCCCCTTCTCCTACCGCCGAAGCTACCCTGTTCATTGCGCCAGAGCGGACGTCTCCTGCTGCAAAAATACCGGCTTGGCAAGTCTCCAACAGCAAGGGCTCGCGTTCTAATTTCCAAAAACTATTGTAATCAGACCGGGTTCTTAAATCCCGGCCTGTGAGTAAAAACTTCTTATTATCCGACAGTAGATCTGCTGGCAACCAGTCAGTAGCTGGCTTTGCGCCAATAAACACAAACAAGGCATCGGCATGAACTTCGCGGGTACTCTCCTCCTGGCGGTTACGTAACACCAATGACTCCAAGTGCTCGCCGCCACAGGCTTTTACAATTTCTGTGTGCCCTACCACCTCTATGTTATCAATCTGGTTGATTTGCTCAATCAGGTAATGCGACATCGAAGACGATAAATCCGGGCGACGAATCAGTATGGTTACCTTTTTCGCGAACTTTGACAAATAGACGGCACCCTGGCCGGCAGAATTTCCACCGCCGACGACAAAGACCTCTTTGTTTCGACAACTCGTAGCCTCTGTAATCGCTGCACCATAGTAAACACCGGCTCCATTGAAGCGACTCGCACCTTCAGCCGGGAGGTGCCTGTATTCTACACCCGTTGCCAGGACAACACTTTTAGCGACAATGGTTTTGCCATCGCCCATCTCCAAGTGCTTGTAATTCCCCTCGATTTTGATGTTTTTGACCACCTGTGGGGAAAGAAACTCTACCCCAAAACGAGTGGCCTGCGTAATGGCCCGCCGTGCCAAATCCGCGCCACTCAGCCCACTAGGAAAGCCGAGATAATTCTCTATCCTAGAACTCGTCCCTGCCTGACCACCTGGCGCGCGACGCTCAATAAGCAAGGTCTTCAATCCTTCAGATCCGCCGTAAACGGCAGCAGCTAACCCTGCTGGCCCTGCTCCAATAATAGCAACATCATACAGCTCAGAATCCGCTACTACCCGCATACCCAATGCCTCTGCCAGCTCTGTCACCGATGGATTAGCCAAGGCTTTACCGTCTTCCAAAATGACTACTGGCAGATCTTTTCCACTTAGCTGATTGGTCAATAAAACCTCTGAGGCTTTCATATCTACATCCACATCCAGCCAGCGGTAAGGCAGTAATTGCCCTGAAAGGAAATCTTTGATCGCATGCGACTGTGGAGCATATTGATACCCCACGACCTTGATACCACTGAAAGCCGGTCTGTAGGCGCTTCGCCAATCTTCCAGCAGGTCATCTAACACCGGGTACAAGCGCTCCTCTGGTGGATTCCAGGGCTTCACCAGATAGTAATCCAGCTGCACGTCATTAATGGCCTTGATGGCGGCATTAGTGTCTGAGTACGCGGTCAGAAGTACGCGTTTTGCTTTCGGAAAAATAGCTTTTGCCTTTTCAAGAAATTCCACCCCAAGCATTTCAGGCATTCGTTGATCCGATAGAAAAAGAGCTACTTCTTCTCCTTTATTCTTCATTTCATCGAGTGCTTCCAGTGCTTGGCTTGCCGACTGGGTACTGATAATTCGGTAATCCTGCCGGTAACGATTCCTCAAATCACGCTTTATAGAACGCAAAACCTGCGGATCATCATCGACGGAAATGATGATAGGTTGTTTTTTATCTGCCATGTGTCTTCGTATTTTCGTGCTGTTCCTCAGCTTATTGTTTTATCGGCAAGCAAACAGAGAAAGTAGTCTTGCCTGGCACTGAGCTTACGTCAATAGATCCCTTGTGTTTTTCGACAATCCGGTAAGAGACTTCCAACCCAAGGCCGGTACCCTCTCCTACCCCTTTTGTGGTAAAAAACGGATCAAAAATATGGTTCATCACCTCTTCCGGAATACCGTGGCCGCTATCCGTTATTTCAACAATAGCATTATCACGCCTACGGAAGGTTTTGATATGCAGATGCCCATTTGGAGGCATAGCATCAATAGCATTATCAATAATATTGGTCCAAACCTGATTGAGTTCTCCTGGATATATTTCCACCGTAGGTAAGTCCCAGTCCAGGTCTTTGTCCAGCACTATTTGCTTTTGCTTCAATTTGTGCTTCAACATCATGAGGGTACTCTTAATTCCCTCGTGGATGTTTCGGGCTTCCATGCTGGACGACTGGTCCATGTGGGTATAGGATTTGATGGAACTCACCAGTTCTGCTATCCGCCCGGAGGCTTCTTTTATTTCTACTACAATTTTTTCCGTACTAAAAACACGCTGTGCCCACCGTAAAACTGGAGAAAGCGCATCTGGTGAAAGTACCTCGGCTATTTTATCCAAATCTTCTTCTGAAATCAGAAACTCTACGAAAGTATCTGCAAGGTCTTCCGCCTGCTCTACCTCGTGATCTTCCAGCCAATCGATCAGGTCATCTTTGCGACTTTCCTGCTCCATTAGAGACAAATCTTCGAAATGCCCCAACTGAGCAATCTTAGGGAAGATGATTTCATTGATTTGGTCGGTTTCCTCAGGGGTAATCTTCATGGTGATCACCTCCTTGAAGTCTTCCGGAGAATTGTGCAATCGGGAATAAAGCTCTTCAACACTACGGACAATCGCGGAGGCGGGGTTGTTTAATTCATGGGCCAAGCCTGCCGACAGCTTGCCCAAGCTCATCAACTTCTCGCTCTGTAGCCTTGTTTGGGTAAAATCTCGAATACGGTTAGACATGGCCCCTACCAAACGCTGGACCATCGCGTAGCTAACATTAACCATTTCGATAAAATAATCTTTATGTAAGCGTAACCCTGTTAATTTCTCCAGTACCGTTCCATGAGCTTTAATTATTTTCATCCGAGAAAAAGGTAGCAGACCTGTTAGTGAAGGAGCTTCCTCTACCCCTAAATCCCGAAACTCTCCTCCTTGGGGCATCTGGATTTTGTAAGCACCCGTTAATATCAAAAACATGTATTCAGCCTCCATCCCAGGAGTGAACAGTTCTTCGCCTTCTTCATAACAGATGTACTCACCTTTATCGACAATCCATTGCAAATCATCAGCAGGCAATCCGCTTAAGGTTTCGATTTGAGCAATCTGCTGTACCAAATCGGGTGTTTTTTCGAGAATCTTCATTAGATTAAAGGAATGGAAATTGAGAAATAGATGCCGGTTACCAGGAACAAACAAGAGAATTGGCCCAACAGTTTAACAGGGCCTTACATGAGCTACCTCAATAAGATAAATTCTTCTTCAGCTGAAAAGAACTTCTCTTTAACTTTTGTTCTTTTATCAGGATAATTACTATATTGGCACAATGAAAGGTGTTATTCCTTTTATCTCCCCTTAAAAACAAGTTTAGCAACACCTATGGTGAAGTCAATGTACTTTGCCCATTTAAGATATTTCTTTAACCTAATAAACCATATTCATATGGAACCGATGATTGGTGAAATCCGCATGTTTGGCGGAAATTTTGCACCCCGTAGCTGGGCTTTCTGCGAAGGACAACTGCTCGCTATTTCTCAAAATCAAGCTTTATTTTCGATCTTGGGTACTACTTATGGTGGTGATGGACGGACGACTTTCGCACTACCTGACCTACGTGGCCGTACAGCGATTTCCCCTGGCACAGGCCCTGGTCTTTCTACTTATCGTCTTGGACAAAGAGGTGGTGTAGAAACCGTAACACTTAACACCACACAGATTCCTGCTCACAACCACATTGCCCAAGCGACTATTGCTGGCAACGTCAATGTTGCTTCTAATACAGAAACTGCAAATTCTGGTGAAGCGGCAGGAAATGTACTCGGAGAAGCAGGTGCTAACATTTACAACAATTCTCCGGCAGAACCTTCCGAAGTACTCGGCGGCGTAAGCCACAATTTGTCTGCTAGTGTTCAAGTTGGCATGAACGGTGGTGGCCAATCGCATGAAAACAGGTCACCTTACTTGGCTGTATACTATATTATTGCGCTACAAGGCATCTTCCCGTCAAGAAACTAAATCATTTCTCTTAACCTAGCCAAAATTATGCCTCCGCAAGGAGCGTATATTTTGTCACTAAAAGCTATATATCATGGCTCAACAAGGCTTTTTAGGAGAAATCCGCATGTTTGGCGGAAATTTTGCTCCTCGTAGCTGGGCACTTTGTGAAGGACAGTTATTGTCTATCGCACAGAACACTGCCCTTTTTTCCATCTTAGGCACTATTTACGGTGGCGATGGACGAACCACTTTTGCACTTCCTGACCTCAGGGGTAGACGTCCTATTTCATCAGGAACCGGGCCAGGTCTATCTACCTACCGGGAAGGTTCACGGGCTGGACAAGAAAATGTAACGCTTAATATTTTACAGCTTCCCTCCCATAACCATACTGCACAAGGAACCGTTGCTGGTAGTGTCAATATTGCTTCCAATACGGAAACTGCCAACTCTGGTGAAGCGGCAGGAAATGTACTCGGAGAAGCAGGTGCTAACATTTACAACAATGCTGCGGCAGAACCTTCCGAATTACTCGGTGGTGTAAGCCACAATTTGGCTGCTAGTGTTCAAGTTGGCAATACCGGCGGCAACCTAGATCACGAAAATCGGATGCCTTATCTGGCAGTGAATTATATTATTGCTCTGCAAGGGACTTTCCCTTCCAGGAACTAATAATCCTTACCGTAATATCTGACCATTGAACCGGGAGGCTGTACAGCCTCCCGGTTTCATCCTCTCCTTTAGGGCTGTTTTTATCAGCTCATCTTGCATTCGCATTCCTCCCCTTAAATAGATTTCAACAATGTTCTTTGTTCCGCTAGCCGGAGCAAGGATTTACTACGTTTTGTACCCTCCTTGCAGCGTCGCTAGCAAGAAGGGAGACGTATGCCTGTAACTTTTTTAACCTAAAACTATATTCAAATGAAAAATTTATTTCTTGTAACTGGTTTAATTCTATTGTTTAATGCGAAGCTTTTTTGTCAACAGGATGGCGTAATTGATGATCCTGGAGATTTGGCTTTTGTCGGTTACTCTGGCATTGACGCAAGTGATGACGGGTTTTCTTTTGTTTTATTCGATGATGTCCCTATTAATGCGCAGGTGTTTTTTACTGATGAGGAATATAATAGTTCAAATAGTAACTTCGGTACAGGTGAAGGAGATGTAACCTGGACTAACAATACAGGTGCAGTGATTAACAAGGGTACTGTTGTTAATATCACTGATCCCTCTGATAATGATTTAGGTATATCCGCCGATATTGGTACTGCTGCAGAAACAGACTCCGGGTTTGGTATTGGCCCAACTGAAGTCTTGTATGCCTTTATAGGCACCAGAAATAGCCCTACAGTAATTTCGATGATCAGAGTGGGAAATAATACCGGAGGTATTCCAGCTAATTTAACAGTAGGCACTACTGCTATACTTATACTGAATCCGGACTTAGATGACACCTTTCTATATATGGGTCCAGAAAACTGCAATGGTACTCTAGAAGAGTGCCAGATGGAAATTTACGACCTGGCCAACTGGATTGACAATGACGGAAGCGGTTTTCCAAATAGTGGTTTTGGTCCATTTACTGGAAGCACTTTTGGAGCTCCCCTCCCCGTAGAGTTCACCTCTTTCACTGCTCAAACCGACCGCGCGGGTGTACTTCTCAAATGGCAGACAGCCAAGGAAGAAAACAACGACTACTTTCAAATAGAGCACAGTATTGATGGCCGTAACTTCTCTACCTTGGGTAAAGTTGAAGGCAATGGTACTACCAATAATTTCTCAAATTATACTTTCCTTGATGAAAAACCTGCTGCTGGCATCAACTACTATCGCCTCAAGCAGGTAGACTACGACGGTGCATTTGAGTACAGCGATATTGCCAGTGCACAATTTGGAGATGGCTCGGCTACGGTAGTGGTTTACCCCAACCCATTTAGTGATCAACTCACCTTAAGTTTGCCTACTGGCAGCGACATCAATGACCGGGCATCCAACCCTGTTTTGAAAATCACCAACCTTCACGGTCAGGTAGTTAGGCAAGAAGTTATCGTATCCACTCCTAATTATTCGCTGAATTTAGGTGATTTAGTCGCAGGTACTTATATCCTTCAAGTTTACCAGGATGGGCTAGTGCGTACAACCCAACGTTTGGTTAAGTTCTAAATCAAGATAACACAACTGTTTGTACCTTTAGGCCGCCACTAAAAGTGCGAACCACATGTCTAACGAAAAAGGATTCTCTACCAAGGCCATTCGTGGCCAAATGGATACGACCCATTACCGGGAGCATAGTACCCCACTGTTCCTTACTTCCAGCTTCACTTTTCCCAGTGCCGAGCAGATGCGCGATACTTTTGCAGGTGAAGAGGAAGGGATCATTTATTCCCGCTATAACAACCCTAGTGTCGACGAATTCATTCACAAGATGTGTTTACTGGAAGGTGCAGAAGCTGGTTTTGCTACGGCATCGGGCATGTCGGCGGTATTTAGTGCACTGATGGCGCTGGTGCGTTCTGGAGACCATATTCTCGCTACGCGGGCAGTTTTTGGATCGACGCACCAGATTCTCACCAGCCTGATGCCGCGTTGGGGGGTAAGTTACAGCTACGTTGAGCCCGATGAGCCTCAAAATTGGGACGCGGCCGTACAAGAGAATACCCGTATACTTTTACTAGAGACACCTTCCAACCCCGGGCTGGCCCTGGTAGACCTGGAAGCCGCAGGGAAGTTTGCCGAAAAGCACCAACTCATTCTGATGGTCGACAACTGTTTTGCCACGCCTTATTTGCAAAGACCTATAGAATTTGGTGCCCATCTCGTGATGCACNNCCGCTACGAAATGGATCGACGGACAGGGGCGCTCGCTCGGTGGGGTCATTTTGGGTAACCAAACCTTGATGGACGAGATTATCTTTTTCTGTCGCCACACAGGGCCGGCGCTTTCTCCTTTCAATGCCTGGCTGATGTCCAAGAGCTTGGAAACACTCACTGTACGGATGGACGCCCACTGTCGGCAAGCCCTCGCCCTGGCGGAATGGTTGCAACAGCAGTCTGGCGTAGCCGCAGTAAGCTACCCGTTTCTCCCTTCACACCCTCAGCATGAGCTCGCTAAAAAGCAAATGCGACTAGGCGGCGGCATCGTTACTTGTACGCTCGCCGGAGGGATGGACGCGGCTTTGGCGCTGGTCAACAAGCTGGAAATATGCAGCCGCTCTTCCAATTTGGGAGACACCCGTACGATCGTCACGCACCCTACTTCGACGACGCACTCCAAACTTACGGAGGCGGAACGACAAGCTGTGGGTATTACGCCTGGGCTGCTACGTATCAGTGTAGGTTTGGAAAATATCGATGATATTATTGGGGACTTTGCGCAAGCGTTGGGTCACTAACTACCTCACCACCACCTTGCTCACCGACACGCCATTGATTTGCACAATGTACATCCCCGAATGCCAGTCTGCCGCAGACAAATAACAGCGGCCACCGCTTTCTTTGCTTTGGTAGACGGTACGGCCTAGTAAATCCAGTAGGCGTAGCTCAATCATCATACCGCCATCCCATTCGATGGTCAGTTGGCCGTTGGTGGGATTAGGGTAGATTTCCAGCTGATAATCGGTCATTAATTCGCTGGCAGGAAGAATAAAATCACAGAAGGTAGAGTCTGGTGATTGTTCTATCCAAACCTCCCCAGTCAAGTCACGATCAGTGAAAGCTCCGTAATCCAGCGGGTATCGCGTCATTCGAAACGTGAGGTTGTTATTGATTTCCAGGACATCCCCTTGCGTAACGGGCTGGCCTCCCGTTAGGGGCACCAGGTATTCCCAAACCACTTCGTTGTCGGGCGATAGTTCAAAGGCGTAGCCATGGCGGCCATCCATGATCAATGCGTTACCATTGGGCAAAAACTGAATACTCGACAAGCCGGTAGAATACAATTGGGTAGGCTCTGGATGCTGAATTACGACATCAAATTCACTCGGTCCCCAGGTAGCACCTGTCATAGGATATTCGCCGGCGTACATATCGAAATTCAAGCTCAGCACATTAGCCGTAGAAAAATCAGCACCGACACGGTTGTTGAACAATGCCATCTTTCCATAGTAAGGGTGCGTGACAGGTAAAAGATCGTCTATTATGTGTACGTCATGTTGATAGAAAAGCTTTTGGTCTGCTTCTGTGCCTTGTTGGTAAGCAGCGGGATTGCCCCAACGGTACATCAGGTCTCCGCCACGGCCGCTCAAGCCACCGTTGGAGGTTGCTGCCTGTTCCGTTGAAGTAGAATGATCGATGATCCAAAACTCGTGAAAGGTAGGCACCGATAGAATAATCTGATCATTGAGTGGGTCGAAATCAATAGAATTGGTGTGCATCCAGTCGGCACCGCTATCATTGGTTTCCCAATTGACATTAACGCGTTCTGGGCGACTCCCTACAACATCAAAGTTCGACAACTCGGGTACAATGTCCTGAACGAGATGGTCCCAAACGTGCCATTCCCAGACGATCTCATCCGTGGCAGGATCTACTTCTATCACATAATCAGGCCATAGTTCGCCGTCACTCAGCAGGAAGGGGCTACGACCAACGGCCATTGCTTCTTCCATGGTTTTCTTTTCCCAAGCGATCATGAGGATCGTCCCTTGGGGCGTCATGGCGATATCGTGGTGAAGGCGATTGTTTTCATCGTTGCGTTCAAAGCTCCACAAGAGGTCATTATCCCAGGAGCGTATCTCTACAATGGCGCCACCGCCACCTGCCCAAATAGGGTTGCCTGCAACAGAAGCTTGGCGTTTGGTCTTCACCAAGCGACCATCGTCCAAGAGGTAGGCCGTATTGCCAGGGCGCCAATTCGGTTCATCCTCCCACACATGTACCACCTCTCCACAGTTATCGATGAGATAAACATTCGGTTGATTATGAGGATAGATCAAGTTGTAGCCAGCAAAGGTCTCCGTAGGCTGGTAAGAAAGCAAGCCTACGGTATTTTGTGCACCCAGTGTCAAGCTTAACACCAACAGGAAAAAGAAGTACAGTTTTTTCATAACATCATCCACTTTTAGCAAGCCTAAAACTAAGAAGGATATCGTGACTTGACAAGCATTCTTTCTTTTTCTCTCTTGCGATGGGCGATATTGTCAGCTAGCGATCTTATTAGGTGCGGGATGGGATTATTTCAATCGTATGATCGTGTTCTACGGTTGGGTTCTTCTCCCTTATTCTCGGTAATACTTCTTGCCCAAGTCAACGCAGCATTCTACTTATACTCCTACAAGGGCTAAGTTCGCTCCGAAAGGGTGGATTACAGGTTGCGCGGGGGGATACTGGCGGACTGAAGCCCGCGCAACCTAAACACCCCCACCCAGTGCGCAGGCCAGCAGGCCGAAGCTCGGGGTGCGGAGCAACCAAGGACAAGGGGCAGTAGTGGTACCGGAGGTAGGAACGAATGACCCGGTGCCGAGGAACGACGGCATGGCCCATAAACATGCGCTACTGTGTGAGCACAGTCGCCAGCACGAAACCATCCACTTAATACTGCAAGAATGGTGTCACTTCTTCTCTCCAATCCCTGGGGTTGGTCCACTCCTTTAGGCTTAATAAGCTGCTTTTCGGGTGCTCCTGCAAAAGATGTACGGTCGCCTGATCCCCCAGCAACAAGGCCAAGTGTCCCGTACCTGAAGGGTTGGCGTGTGTGGGGTAGGTTGCTTCGCTCAGATGATGGGCATAAAACCGCCAGAGGGTTGCAATGATAGCTAAACCTGTGGCAACAGGACGATACACCTGTGGCTCCGTAACCCTTAGTAAGGCTCCTTGACAGGATTCTCCTTGATAACGCCCACCTACAGGCGTATAAAAAACAGGCTCAAAAACAAGGCCGGGGAAAGCCAGCTCCTGTAAATAACCGACCAAGGAGGTTGCATCCAGCCAGGGCGCACCAAATTGCTGAAAAGGCGAAGGTGTTCCTCGTCCATCGTTCACATTGAGGCCTTCCATAAAACACAGGGCCGGATACGTCAATAATGTTTTGGGGCTGTTGATCGCCGGGGATGGTGCTACAAACGGCATTTGTGTATCCGAAAAAAAGAAGTCGCGCTGCCAGCCTTTGCAAGGAACGATCTCCAAGTCGAGGTTTTGCATATTGCGGCTGGCTTGCCAATACCGGGCCAACTCCCCCACCGTGAGGGAATGCCGAATAGGCATGGACCAACGCCCAATAAAGGAGCTTAACGCTTCTTCATCGAGCAGCGGCCCTTCGGCCAAAGCCAACTGACCGCTTAATGGGTTGATACGATCCAGTACCACCAGTTTTTTGTCCTGTGCACAACAAGCCTCCATCAGGTGAGAAAGCGTCCAGATATAAGTGTAAAAACGCACTCCGATATCCGGCAAATCAAAAAACACGGCATCTACTTCCTCCAACTCAGGGCCGAACCCCGGGCCGTAAAGGCTATAAACTTTCAGACCTGTAAGATGATCCAATTGGTGATGCTGCGCCTCTCCATCTGCTCCCCGAGCCGACAATCCGTGCTCAGGTGAGTATAAACATTGCAGATTATATTGCTGATTGAGCAGCGCGGTTCTTGTTGGTTCGCCTTCCAGCGTCAGTGCCGCATCATTGGTAACCAAGCCCCAGCGGGATGATTTAACCAAAGGAAAATTTGCGCTCAGCAAATGATCAATACCATTGTGTACAAGCTCCTTCATTGGTCAATATTACTAAAAATGAACGGTCATTGTCGTGATATTTCTATTGGGATAACAAAAAGTCGTACAATAATCAGACCTTAGTGAACGTCAATCCAATATAAACCATCCTTTACCTTACTATGCCTTACCGCCTTTTATCATTTGCCTTCATGGCATTGCTCTGCACGTCCCTATCTGCACAACAAATAAGTGGTATTTTTCGTGGCTCCGATGCGGCGATGGAATACGCTGAACAGCTAAGCTGGGAAGAGTTTGTAGCCAATAATAACAGCCTCAATGCCAAGGGGTTTCGCCTCACTAATGTAGAAACGACCGGCCAGGGCGAAGATCGCCGCTACTGGGGCATCTATACCGAGAGTTCGCTACCGGATACCCTGATCAAGACCAATAGCTGGGCCGATTTTGTTAAAGCAAAACGTGCGATGGCTGCAGCGGGTTACCTCCTCAGCAACGTCCAAGCCTACGCTATCAGCGAACTAGATGCGCACTACATTGGCGTTTGGTACAAAAATGAAACAGATACTCCACACAAAATCTGGAAGCTGGACAGCCCTGAAAGCCTGCGCACCAGAACGGAGGACATGGCCAAGCAACAGTTTTACCTTCAAGAAGTAGAAGTTTATCTGACCCCTAGTGGTACAGCCAACTACTTAGCCATCTACCACTATTCACTCATTCCGGTACGCAATTACGTCTATATCAATTCCGACGAAGATACTTTCAATAAAGACCTGTGGCAGCGCCAACGCAGCAAAGTCCGCCTTGTAGATTTTGAGCGTTTCACTGCCAAGGAGGGTAGTTACTTCCTGGGCGTTTACCAACCCGGCACCTACGACAGCCAATTCATTCTACAACAACGGCGCGATGATTTCAACGGCACCTGGGAACAGCTGGAAAAGAGCAAATTGAAGCTCGTAAGCTGGGAAATTCGGGATTAGGTGTTTGTGAAGCATTAAAAATGAACGTACTAAATATCCATACAAGGCAAATAAACAAGTCCAAAGAGGAGGTTTTGAACTTGTTCGCTACACTTTCTCAAAAAGGCGATAAAATGTGGCCCTGGGAAAAGTGGCCTCCTATGAAGTTCAAAAATGGATTAGCCATAAACTCAGAAGGTGGGCATGGACCAATAAGATACATCGTGGTCGACTATAACCCCGAAGAGTTTGTTGAGTTTGAGTTTCAAAAACCCAATGGTTTCAACGGTAGACACAAATTCGAAATAGTGACCTTGAGTGAATCTAAGACGGAAGTTAAGCACACTATTAAAATGAAAACGGCAGGGTTAGGAACCCTTGCTTGGATTTTCGCCATCAGGTGGCTACATGACGCATTGCTGGAAGATGCTTTTGATAAAATTGAGAGTCAACTCTGTAATATTCACAAGAGATCAGAATGGAATCCGTGGGTTAAAACACTTAGAAAAATATTAAAACCAAAGAAGAAAAACCAGTAGTTTGGACTTTGGCTGTTCGTATAAATACATTTACGCAATAACACGATCAGGTACAGAAATAGATGTTTTAGTCAAGCCTCCGTACAACCTCAAGCAAAAGCCGTAGCTTTAGGTGAACAATAACGCTCTTACCACTAAACCCAAACCATGCAAGTACTTAAGTTCCCTCTCAAGTTCACCTTCAAAATCTCTACCTTATCTAATGATTTCACGGCAACCGACGCCGGAGGTAACATCGTAGCCTACGTCAGGCAAAAGATGTTTAAGTTCAAGGAAGACATCCAGATCTTTAGTGACGAAAGCAGAACCAAACTCAACTATAGCATCAAGGCTGATCAATGGATAGATTTCTCAGCGGCCTATAGTTTCTTTGACCAAGGTGGGCAAGAATTTGGTAAAATAGCTCGCAAAGGATGGCGGTCGATGTGGAAGGCAGAGTACGAGATCATCGATCAGCACCAGCAAATTCAATACCACGTAAGGGAAGAGAATGGCTGGATCAAAGTGATGGATTCTATGCTGGGTGAAATTCCAATTCTAGGAATGCTTACCGGCTATTTTTTCAACCCCTCCTATCTCGTTACCAATAAAAGCGGGCAAGCGATTGTCAGGCTATCCAAGCAGGCTTCCTTTTGGGGCAAAGAGTTTCTTCTCGAAAAAGTCGGGCCTATGGATAACGATGATGATGATCGCATCATGCTGGGCTTGATGATGATGATTCTGTTGGAACGTAGGCGGGGGTAAGGGTGCAGCACCGTGCCATTCGTATAAATACATTCATGCATTTACACTGCGTTCGTGGAATAACTCCAACTAGTGCCCTGTCAAACTTAAAACGCTCATTTTAGGGGTCGGCGAAATTACTGATCCTACATTTTGCGAAATGACATTTCAATATGGGCCGTAGCTGCGCTGCGCTGGCTACCGGTTCTTCCGTTCCTAGTGCTTCACTTTGCTACGCACTACCACTACACCACCTCGTCCTTAGTCCCTCCGGGCCTCGGGCTTAAAGGCTCCGCCTTACGCACTTGGTGATCCGAGAAAACCCTAGCTTGAACTAAAACCAGTGCAGCAAGCACTAATTCCCCTGCGCACTGCCATTCACATCGCCCATTTTGATGCCGATAAAGTCGCCCGAAATAACGTCGTTTTCTTCTAAATCATCGAAAATAATCATTTCTGGAAAAGTCTCCTGCCAAGGGTTGGTCGGAGCAGGAAACAAGTAGGCCGCTGGTACAAATCGCCAGGAGGGCGCATTCGGAAAACTACCATAAACCCCTAAGATCAATTTCCGGATCTGGATAATATCAAGAATGGTGATCGTCCCAGACTGGTTGACATCGGCGGCAACCATGCGGTAAGGGCTGCCTAATGGCTGGGTACCCAAAATATGCTTGGTCATTAATACCACATCAAAAGTACTCACGCCATTCAATGGGTTATCATCACGTGAAGGGGTAACCACTAGGCTGTCGGCAAAAGAAAAGAAGGGATAAAGAAAGCGCCCATCTCCATTGGTGACAAAACTTTCCTGGATGGTTCCCGTAATATCAATCTGTACATTTGCTACGGGTTCGTCATTTTCCGTCTGGATATTACCTGCAATAGGATCGCCCTGTGGATAGCATTCTATCGCTACCCCCATCTGAATCAATAGATAGGTTTCACATACTTGCACGGCGCCTGTGCCGTCCTGAAGAAATACCTGAACGACGGTAGTTTCTTCACCATCAGGATATTCGTACCAGAAAGTATCGCGCCCGGTAAACTCCGGCGTAAACCCTTCGCCAGCCGCCGCTATTTCATCTGTACTATAAATGGCCAGACTTACCGGGCCAGGGCAGGTCGCTAAATCGCTGGTGATAAAATGACTGACTGGAATCGGCCACCTGCATTCCCCCGTTTCCGTTGGGTAAGGCGTATAAGTAACAGGCGCACAAGTGAGGGTTGGACAGTCTTGTGCATGGAGCATACTCACCAGCAAAATCGCGGCAATCAGTAGAGAGAAACGTGTCATAGGATTATGTTTAAAGTAAAGAGAAAGCTTCAATTTTTAAATATAACACATTTTAAAAAAGAACACCCCAGACTTTGACCAAAGCCTGGGGTATTCCACTTCGTTTTACAATTCTTTACTTCACCACAACCATCGTTTTACTCGCCTGATAATCACCAGCTTGCAAGGTGTAAGTCAACACACCGGTATAGCCTTGTAATTGTTGCTTGGTGAGCTTGAAATCATGGTAGCCTTCGGTACAATCTTTCTTTAGCAACAAGATAATTCGTCCGCTAACATCTTGCACCGTAAGTGTAGCTTCCAATGCTTCCGGCAGGTAGAATCCTATCATCGACTCACCCTGGAAAGGGTTCGGCGTATTCTGGTACAGCGCAAACTCTGCTCTCGGCCAGCTACTGTCCACAAATTGGAGGCCCAAATCATGTATCATATCGACGCGGTAAGACTCTGCTACCGTATAGCGACTACTGATTTGTAAGCCATCACTCAGGCGTTGATCAGACATCGCGCGTACCACCAAGCTAAAGAGCACATCCGTTGGCAACAAGTCCGGATGACCTTCTCTTTGGTTCCAAGACATAGTCACCCATCCATTTTCAGCATCCTGCAAACCAAAGTTCGCCGCAGAAGTCAGCGTGTGCTCAATGGTGATGAGTTCCAAGTCTTCCAGCTGTAGCGTCCCTTGAAAACCGCTCATGCCTGTCGCCGTTCCTGCCATCACTGCAATGGTGTAAACATTTCCTTGCAGCAGGTCGGCATTTTCGATTTCCAATTGCAGCTCTTCCTCCAGGGTACGATCATCGCTACTCAGCGCATTCGCCTGCGCGCTGCCATTCACATCACCGATTTTTACGGCTACGAAGTCGGCATCATTGATGATAGTACTGATATTGTTGATGCTGATCAACTCTGGGAAGACCTCCATCCAAGGATTAGTAGGCTCCGGGAAAACGTAATCCTGATCGACAAATCGCCAACTGGTATTGTTAGGAAACTCGGTCGTGATATTCAGTATCAACTTACGCAACTGGATCAAATCCAAAGTTGTAATCGTACCAGAGTGATTCACATCTGCCGCAATCCGCTTGTAAGGACTGTTCAGCGGTTGTACCGCCAAAATGTGCTTACTGATCAAGATAATATCGAAAGTAGAAACCCCATTCAGTGGATTCGCATTGGAATACGGTGTCACAGAATAATCCTGCCCCGCTTCGAGACTCGCAAAAGCGTAAGCACCATCATTTCCGGTCGTCATCGTAGAAGTGTTACCTCCACTTAGATTCACCTCTACAGCAGCTACGGGTTCCGCATCTTCCGTCATTATCACCCCGGCGATCGTCGCATTTTCACCGCTTGAACAGGAGGGGTCACCTAGCTGTACCAGCACGTAGGTTTCGCAATATTCAAAATTGCCAGCCGCATCAATCGCATAGATGTAGAGCACTGTCGTTTCCTCATCAGCAGAGGTGAGCACGAGTCCCGTTCGAGCAGGATCAGGCACAAAGCCTTCCCCAGCTGCTTCTACCTCCGTTGCCCGGTAAATAGCATATTGCAGCGGGCCGGAACAATCCTCTACCGGGCTGCCCAGGTAGTCGGTTGCCCAAATAGCTGCCGCACAATCGCCTTCGGGTGTAGGCATCAGCGTTGCTGTCAATCCGTTCAAACAGATCGGGGCCGTAGCCACACAATCATTGACTTGGAAGGTGGTATAATGGCTCACCGTATTGCCACAACCATCCGTCAGTACGACCCGTAGTGCATGTATACCGATAGGGTGAACACCGCTATAAGTAAGGATTCCCGCACCATCATAAACCGACTGATCGGTAACAATGATATCCGTAACGAACTCATTCGACTCTATCACTCCGTTTCCGTTGGCATCTACAGCATTGTTATCGGTTTCCACCGAAATAATTTGCAAGCCGTTGAGGCCACAATCATCCGTGATGCTGAGGCTTAGCGTTACCAAAGTATCACAAGCAGGCGTTGCGCAGAATTCCAGCGCACCACTGTCTTCGATGATCGGAGCAGTGTTGTCGTATACTTTTACAAACTGGTAATACTTCCAGTGACCACGATCCAGCAACTCACGAATGTTGCCGTTGGTATCGTCGTTGTCTGTATCAATTACAGCTTCACTGCTTCCTCCTCGACGATAGACCCAGAAAGCCTCGCCAGGTTCATTGTCATTGTCTTCATCACGCGAAAGGTTTGCCGCTGGCACTTCACCGTCCCACACGCACCAGTTGATGATGGTGTAAGGAATACGAAGTTTGTAACATTCGTCTGCCGAAGCTGGGTAGATTTCCGGTTCACCAACATTTACAACCAATACGTCGCAACCATTAGCGAAGACCTCTACTTCGTCCCAGCTTACCGTTCCGTCCGTACAGGCAGCATCACCATCCGCAGGGAAGGAAATCGCATAATCATGGACTTCCTCTATCGTGATGATTTGACTACAAGTATTCACAGAAGACAGTACTTCATCAATGTCTATGGTACCATTGCCGTTGGCATCTCCGTTCCATTGCCATGCCGCGAAACGGCGTGTAATGGTTCCCCATCCACAATCGTTGATCTGGATATTCGGGGCACGTTCTACCAGCGTATCAACCGTACAATTGTCAATACCCGTTGGGCCACCAAAGAGGTCATTCATCATCAGTGATGTTGCGGCAAAATCATTTGCGTAAGCATCTTCTATATCACCGCTAAAGAGCAATGGCCATTCCACACAAGTGACCGTCTGATCCAGAGGAGCCGTACAGAACGGAGCCAGCTTGTCTTCGATCAACACCTCCAACCAACAGGTATTGGTATTGCCTTGCAAGTCCGTCACCAGTAGTTCCAGCAGTACTGTTTCATTGAGGTCACAGCAGCTGAAGAATTGCTCTTCATCCCATGGAGAGAAGTAATCAGCCACTTCACTACAATTCTCTGGATCGCGGGTAAACTCACGGCGTATCGCCAAGCTTACGGGGCCACAGGCATCATGGCTACCTTCGTCTAAATCTTCGGCAGTAATGCGGGCAACCCCTTGGCCACCCAAGCTGATTTGCAATAGATCATCACAAGCTGCTGTAGGCTCGATCAGGTCTTCTACCGTCACATCATAGCTACAAGTGGTACGGCGATTGCATTCATCGCTGACGCGGTAAGTAATCGTATACGTGCCAGGAGCCAAGTTGCTCAAGGTGTAACTACCATTCTCAAAAGTAAGTGCTCCTCCACTGACCGAAACGGTGTAAGTGGTATTGGAACAACCATCATTCATCATCAAGGGTGCAGGAATAGGATAGTAAGCCGTGCAGGTCAACGGACTGGTACTGATAATCAAGTTATCCGGACAAGCCACCTGTGGGTCCTCCTGGTCCAGTACGCGAATAAGCTGTATATGCTCGCGAGGGTTCTCCCCTACTACGACTGGCAAACAGGTGTTACGCACCTTCCAGGTACGCAAGATTTCGTAGCTGCCTGCACAGATATTGTAAACTTCATCCGTATACAAGTAAGATGCACTACAGTTATTGACACCGAAGACATCCGTACTTCCGTTCAAAGTTGGGTAACCCGTCGAATCCGGATGGGTCAACATGGGATTCGCGGCTACGTCCGAACAACTAAGTGCTGCAAGGCTCACCCCATCACGATCTGCCGGGAAGACAATTTCTTCCAGATCGAAAGTCTCCACCACAATATGCTGTACACAACTGGTGCTATTGCCTGAGGCATCTGCTACCGTCCAGGTACGATCAATAACCAGGATCGTGTCGGCACAAGTGCCGTTTTCCTGCACCAAATCCTGGTAAGAGATATCTGCTCCGCCCAATGCACAGGAAAGAAGTACGGGCTCACCGGTAAAGGCTGGTGTTGTCAACTCAATACAACTCAAAGTCGTATCTGCCGGGCATTCAAAGGTAGGTGCCTCGTAGAAGCCTACATTGACGTACCCCCAACAACATACATTGTTGATCAAATCACAAATCTCCACCACTACCGTTTGACCAATATGTTCATCCGTAACGAAAGGAGAAGACAGTAAAGGATTACCTTCAGGAGCATCCAGCAAAGTCAGTTCGTAGTTTTCGTAACAGTAATAATTGTTACCGGTAAGAATCATCTCAGCCGTGATTTCCCGTGTACAATCCGGGCCAAGTGACACATTGATTTGCTCAATACAAGCCATTGCCGGATCTACCGGAATGTACTCCAACACCGTAACCGTATAAGTACACGTCACTGGGTTACCTGCAGCATCCGTAACCACAACGGTCACCATCGTTTCCCCGATGGGTAACAAGGTGTTGAACGATGGTGTAGCCACTACGGTATACTCGCCACAGTTATCGGAAACATCCAAGTCTAGCGGCGTATAAGCGGCCTCACACTCTCCGGGGCCTAGTTGGATAACCACATCGTCTGGACAATTCACCATGGGCGGCTCTTCATCATTGACGGTAACCTGGAAGCCACATTCGGTGACATTACCAGCGGCATCGGTAAGGGTATAGTTTACGCTCGTTGTCCCAACTGGGAAGTTAAACGTCGTCAGTGCACCCCAGCTGCTTACGGCTAGCTGACCGTTGCTCAACAATACGCCGTCTTCTGAAACGATCATTTGCTGAATCGTGCCATCAGGGCAATTATCGAAGAAGATCGGATGACGCCATTCAATCAAAGCACTGCATTCGCCAGGATCGTTGGCTATTGTAATATCAGGCTGGTCGTAGCTTGTTTGCAAACGTAGTTCAAGTGACCATCCTTCCAAGGTGATCGGATCTTGATTCAGACTACCATTGTGTCCCAAACGCAAGGTCCAAGTGCCATTGGCAGTTTGTCCAACGAATTGCTCCAAGCTATTTACAGGTGATAATTCTTCGCCAGCTCCCAATAAATTACAAGCTGAAAGAATCGAAGGAATCGAATCACTATCGAAGGTAATGTCCCATCCTGGTGCTGTACCACAGATGGCACTTGCTAGATCAATTTCCGTGCCGTTCGGGCTTATCAGACTTACGTCTAAATTACCAAAGGCGTTGGTCGTTCCGGTAAAGTGAAGGTTCACATCTGCCAGAAGGCCAAAATCAGTCACCAACAATGTGCTTTCTACACAATCGCCAGCGAAAAATTGTCCGCCGCTGAAATTATTGTAGACGAGAGCTTCGCCTTCCGCACCACAACGTGGGAATTCATTATCGCCAACAGTTACCATGAAGGTACAGCTGATGGTATTTGGAAGTTGTGATTGCAAGGAAGTCAACCCTCCATTATCCGCAGGCTGTGGCAATTGAGGGTTGAGGCTACCGATGGTCGTATTGCCACAAACGGCTGCTGCCACAAAATCGTCCGCCGTATTGGTATCCCAAACGAAAGTACGTATCGCACCACTGAGGGCGCCGTTGACCTGGCCACTCCAGTCGGCACTACTTACCGTTGCTAAAGTACCCAAGCCTACAGGGTTGAAGTTTCCAAGTACGGCAACATCAAGCACCGTTCCGCTGTGACTAATCACGTAGGCTGCTCCTTCTCCCGGAGTGAGGTTGACCGCTCCGGCAACATTAAAGAAGCCGTTAGCTTGATCGTCTGTTCCGTCACCAAAATGAATGGTAATCACTTCGCCCGGAGCCAATACCGTAAAGCGAGGTAAGGCTATACTTTCGCTACCTCCCGCATGGTGACGCTCGATACCGAGACAACTCACATCCATGCTGGCAGGGCCAAAGTTGGTTATTTCCAGAAAATCACCGTCAGGTGTGCCACTGGTAATAAAGGCAGGAACAGGTTCCGTACCTCCTACTGTCGCTTGCAGATCGTGCGTCATTTCCGTGATGAGCAGCAGTGGTTGGTCTTGCGCGAGGTATTCCACGGTAGTGGTGCCCAGCATAAATAACTCGCCACTGGCATCGGCCAAGCCATCCGTAATCGTATTCCCCATTCCATCTACCAAACGGTAAACAGTAGATAGGTTTTCATCACAATTATCCTGGAAACGTGGAGAGATATTGCTAACAAACGCGCCACATTCGCTCGGACTCACATTAACCGTCATATCCGCAGGACAGCCATCTCCGATGATAGCCGTAGGATCATCATTGTCGTTGATAATCACTTTGCGGGTACATACAGTGGTATTTCCAGCTGGATCAGTAGCCGTGAATTCGAGGATCGTCGTTCCTACTGGGAACATATCACCACTCGTCAGGCCAGTATCGTCGGTTTGGGTTACCACCACGCCAATCCCACAGTTGTCTATCGCTTCAGGTAAGCTGAAGTTGGCAAAATTGCTACATAAACCAGGCAAGCTGGTCAGTACCACATTGGGTGCAGGACAATTGAGGAAGGTTGGCGGTGTTTCGTCGATCAAAGTCAGTACAACACCACAGGTATCCGTATTGCCATTGATATCCACCACCGTCAAGACTACCGTAATCATATCGCCATCTGCAGTTCCAAAGAGCAAACCAGCGGCAGGCACTTGGAAAACGGTATCAATTGGCGCACAGTTGTCGATGGTCATTTCAGCCATCAGGTCAGGAATGATTCCTACACAAAGGTTTTCGTCAGCAGGAATATCACGGTCTTCCGGACATACAATCTGTGGAGCTGTATCATCAACGAGATTGACTTCATTGGTACAGATACTGAAGTTGCCATACTCATCCGTGACCCGTAGGTACACCGTGATGGGCGACATCAGTAAATCATCCAACCCAAAGGTCAATTCATCAGTATAAGTTATGTTATCCAAACTGATTTCGTAGATCAGGTCGGCGGGATCAGTACAGTTATCGGTACTTCCAGCATCAAGGCGATCGGGCGTAAGCACGTACTCACAATTGCTACCCACAGGAACAGTAATATCCTGACAAAGGATAGCTGGTACCTCCTTATCGTTGACACGAATAAAGAAGGAGCAAGTATCGGAGTAGCCCAGCATAGGCAAGGAAGGCACGCTGGTACGAATCAGTACTTCAGTAAGTCCGACATTGTACATCAGTCCGCTAGGTTGTCCAGCGATCCATGCGTCCAGAGCAGTATCCATTGCACCAGCGCCAAGTAGTTTGAATTCAATCAAGCTATCAGGCACACCAGCACAGGTGACAATCTCCGCAGGAGGAAAATTGACCGCCGCTTGGCACCAGCCCAGGTCGTTGTCGACGATAATAGTATCCGTCACTGCGGGGCAAATGATGCCTACGAAGCAATCTAGCGTTACGGGGGTTTCTTCCTCATCATTGGTAGGATCACCGTCACCATTGGGATCAGGATCACTACCATCTTGTGAATCATCGTTGGCGATCGTTCCGAAAGGAGAAATCGAATTGGCAAAGACCGTGTTCAGGTATGGCCCGGGGAAACCGCCAGGAGCTACTTTAACGGTAATATAAATCGCTCCTTCTTCATTAGGAGTCAGAATATCACCAAGCTCAATGAGGTTCAACTCATCGATACCGTTATAGCTGATATTTACAGCAAATTCTTCACTTTCAATACCTATTAGCATCCAGTCGGCGGCACCGGCAAAGGTTTGGGCGAGGTTATCATAAACACCCAATACTTCCAGGTTGACATCGCCAAAATTTTGAACACGCACCTCGTAGGTAATTTCAAAATAGCCGTCGGCACGTAAAGTAGGCCCTTCACTCACCCGTTTGGCAACACCGAGGAAAGGATTCTCTTCAAAATCAACCACAGTAGGCGAGAATTCATTAGGGTTGTTGTCTCCGTTGGGGTCAGGCTGCGTACCATCGACTGAAGCATCAAAATACGTCATTCCATCGGGGGCGATACCACTTAGGGTTGCATTATTGAAAAACGGACCAAGGTTGCCTCCACAATTCGTGATATGTAAACTGAGGTTGACGGAACCATCTTCGCCGGGTTCCAAAACATCAGTCCCCGTCAATAATTCAATATCATTGATACCATCGAAGAAATCGTTATTGGTATCAAACTCACCAGAAGTGAGAAGCGTAACTTCAATTTCACAAGTTTCCGGGAAAGTAGCTCTCAGGTTATCCTGCAAACGCAAACCCGTAAAGTTGACCGTTCCAAAGTTTTGGATATTAAACTCGTAGGTAACATCGTAGCTGCCGTCTGGATTGATCTGCGCAAAAATGAGGTCTTTGGCTACACCTAGGTTCACCACTTCTTCGAAGGTTACAGGTGTGCCGCTTTCCTCATCAGGAATTCCGTTGCCATCAGGGTCAGGGTCTACGCCCCAATTGGAGGTATCCGTGATGTGGGTACCATCGCCTTGTACGGCATCGGCCTCTGCATAATTGACAAAAGGACCGTTGTTGATGCCACAAGCACCAACCGTGATGGTCAATAAAATTGAGCCTTTGTCTTCCGCTTGTAATACATCCGACCCCAACAGTAAATTGACATCTGTCAATCCATTGAAGTTCACGTTAACCAAATAATCATCACTGGTGATAATCACATTGGTAATAGCACAAGGGGCAGGGAAGGTTTCAAAGAGATCATCTGTCACTTGAAGGCTGTCCAAATCAACAGTACCAAAGTTTTCTACGTTGAATTCGTAAGTAATCGTCGCAGAACCATCAGGGTTATTCACTAAGCTCACTACTCGCTTAGCTACACCAAGGGAAGATACTTGCGTGATAACCAGGTCGGCTTCAGTGGTCATGTCGTTGCCACACTCATCCGTTACCGTAAAGGTCACCGGAATAACACCACCTGTCGCACACAAGGCTCCTGCCGCTGATAGGTCGAGATCATTGGTCCAAGTCAGGTTACCACAATCATCCGTTGCGGTAGCATTGCCATTAGCATCCAGCCATTCCAATAATTCGGGGGTCAGGATATCGCCATCCATACAAGTAATGGTAAGGTCATCTGCTTCCATCGTAATCACAGGGTCAGTCGTATCTTCGATGATGAAGTCAGCATCGGTACTTGCCGTATTACCACACAAATCACTTACGGTGAAGCGATAGGTATAGGTAACCGTTTCTCCACACATTTCCACGGTTTGCAACAGCTCGTTGGTCCAGACCAATTCCAGATCAGTGCTACAGCTTCCATTGTCTGTAGCAATAGCACCACCAACAGTACCTAACCAGTTTGCTAACTCCATAGCGTTACCGCTGCCATCACATTCTACCACTTCGTCCATTGCTGCCGTTGTAATTAACGGCGGGCTAGCATCTTCAGCATAGTTAAAGAATTGTTGGCAAACAGTTTCGTTACCGGCCAAATCGATAATGGTGTAAGTTCTAGTAACGATCTTCATACCGTCGTCCGGGCATACAGAATTGCCATTTCCTAAATCTACTGCGCTTATCGCAAAATTGGCAATCATAGCCGCATCGGCACAATCATCAGTCACAGTTCCCCCCAAGGCCATGAATTCCGTAATATTGGTCGCAGCAAGTGGCAAAGGATCGTCACAGCTCAAATCAACATCAGCTGGACAAGAAATCACCGCAGGTAAATCCTGAACCGTGATGTTTACGGTATACACATTGCTACAACCATTCGGGTTATTCAAGGTGTAAGTCACAGGGTAAATTCCAAGCGCATTGAAACTAAAGGTTGCTCCCGTCCCATTGCCATTGTCTGTAACCCCTGTTCCGGTAAACTGTCCTCCCGTTTCAGCAGGTGTCAGCATCACCACTTCATCAAGACACGGAAACAGATCACTCACCGTAAAGCTTGCGTCCTGAGCAGTTCCATCACTTACCATTATTTGTACTTCGTAAATTTCCTCACAAGTACCCGTTGGTGTTGTTCCACAAACTTCGTAGGTAATGGTCTCCGTGAGTCGAAGAATGACTGTTCCTATTCCAGTTATCTGAATTTGGCCTGTTGTTGCGTTAAGCAAAGTAGCGGGGCCACTTTGTACACTAAATACCCGAGCTACCGCATCTGTGTAAACAGGGCTATTTACCACCGGATTGTAGATATGTGTCATCGGGTCATCTCCATCTGACCAACATACTTGATCCTGAATATCGAAACTTGGCTGAGGCTGCTCACTTATCAAAATGTAAGCAGTAGCTTCGTCGGCACAGGTAACATCAGCACCCGCAAAGGCATTGACAGTATATGTAATTTCGTAACAACCAGGCTCTTGGTAAACCAAAGCTTGGCCGCTAATCACAGCGTTACCGGTAGCCGTACCTAAAGTGAATGTTCCGCCTGGCGTAGTTCCTGTAGTAAACAAGCTACTCAGTGAAATACTTCCACCCGGCTGCACCAAGCAAGCTAAATGAACATCATTCAAAGCAGCGCTCACCGGGCCGAACACTTCTACCGTATGTGATTCTACCGCTGTACAGCCACTGCCATTGCTCACCGTATAGGTGATCGTGTAAAGGCCTGCGCCCGTACTTGGTGTAAAGTTGTAGTTCGGATGCGTGCCGCTAACACCACTGCCGGTGAACACACCGTTAGCTTCACCAGTGACCAGCAGATCAAGATCAACAACCGCATCGTCGGTACAAAGCGGGCCGAAGGTCGTCCAGCTCGCGTCTACTGCCTCATTCGTTTCGGTGATGATCAGCGTTTGGCAGACTTCTACCACACAGTCGCTTGCAGCGTAAAGGTTACATGAAGTATGAGCAATCGTTTCTTCCAGACAGATCGTTGTCGTGCCACTGCCGATGACCGTTACAACGCCCGTCATGGGGTCGATCGTCGCGGCGGCGGGGTTGCTGCTGCTCCACGCGCGAGCTACACTGCTCGTGTAAACAGGGGAGTTCACAAGTGGCGTCAAGGTCGTTGCCGTAACGCCATCCCAACACAGTTGATCCGTCAGGTCAAAGCTTGGTTCGGGTTGCTCCTGGATGTAGATATAAGCCGTGGCTTCGTCTGTACACGCTACGTCGGCTCCCGCAAAGGCGCTCACCGTATAGGTCACTTCGTAGCAACCGGGGCCTGTGTAAGTAAGTGTATTTCCGGTAACGCCCGTACCACTGAAGCTTCCGCCAGTAGTCGTTGTTGCCGTAAACAGCGTAGACAAACTGATGTTGCCCACTGGATCGGTGACACAACCAAGGTTCAGGTCATTCAAAGC
>NZ_JBOEFX010000117.1:0-50927 GCF_050633125.1 Lewinella sp. | reverse complement strand
CACTACCGCGAGGAACGAGCACAAACGTGAGCGCAGCGAACTAATTTAAAATAAACACTTCCACTTTGTCCTCTTTCTTCTCTGGCCAGCGATTCGTGCTGGTAATCCTTCTTATTCTCGGGTGCCAACAACTGGCTACATCTCAATCACGGATCGCCGTTCTCAATTTTCGTTGCGGAGGGGGGCAGCCTACTTTTAGAGACTATTTGCTTGGGCCAACAGGTGCCAACGCTTCTGATTGCAGGGTACTCCAAGAAGCGGTAATGTCTGCCCTTTATGCTGATGCGAGAGTACAATTGATCGCCCATTCTGAGCAAGAGGCTGTAGCCGCCGAGCGTGACCTACAACGCGACGAAGACTTCATAGAGGGCTATGTCGTAGATCAGTGGGCAGTACAAGGTGTCGAGTACTTCCTAACAGGTTACATTTCCATTAGCGAGCAAAAACTCAACCTTACCTTTCTCCGCGCTACGGATCATCGCCCTCTTATCCAGGAAGAACTGTCTTTTAATGCCGGTCTATGGAGTAATGCCAATGAACGCAAATCGCTGGTTCTTACCGGCCTCCAACGTATGCTCACCAAACTATTCCCTGCCGAAGTACCGCTCGTAAAAGTGCTTAAAGGTTCTAAAAGTAAAGCCCGAACCATCCTCATTGCAGGAGGCACCAAGCAAGGTTTTCGTCGCCATCAGGAACTGGCGGTGAGGACCACAATTGTAGAAAACAACCAGGGCGAGATTCGTTCTCGTTCCGTTCGCATAGCCAGTATAGTCGTAGAAGAAGTGGAAAGCGAGCATTTTAGTCGTTGCGTCATCATGTCTGGTGGCCGGGAAGTTCAAGAGGCACTGGATAAGGGACAGGAGGTGTTTATTGAGATTTTATAAGGGGGGGGAAACCAGACTAACGTAAAGGAGACTAACGCTAACTGCTGGTCAAGAGACCAGCGGGATATTATAACACATTAGTTAGGAAACTAACATGAGCGGTAGGGATAGTATTCCACCTAATATTTGTTTACAAAAAAACAGGCATGTACTTGTGAGACCTCATCCGAGGTGCTTGAGCTGACCTCGGATGAGGTTAAATATTGGTAGAAAACATAAACAAACAACGGACCGACCTCGGAGAGGTCGCACAATAGTAAGCATAAACCTTCTATTTTGATTATGGTACTGATTACCTTAGTTTCAACCTAATATTAATAGGCTCTCCCGAGACCAAGAGCCTGAAAATTAGTCAAGAAATACACAAAAAAACTATGATAAAAAAGATTGGATCATCATTGTTATTCTTTTGCTGCTGCCTGATGGCGAATTATGCAATTGGGCAAGAGAATCAATTGCTGGATACCTTTAGCAGGGATAAGATTCCTGTATTGATAGAACCTATGCAGTTTCCTGCTGATGTGCCACCAGGTGTGGTGGAAAGGGTGCAGCAAATTGCCTTTCTTTCCTTAGAGCGGCACTGGCATTTTCAGGTGATCAATCACTCTACGGAGGAAAACAAAGGGGAAGTTGACCCCGAGTATATTTTCCAACTAAACATGGAACCGCTAATCGATGACTTGAGTCAGAGCGATGCCCTTGACACGTTGGGGATGCTTACACGCACCAACTATTCCCTTGCTGGGGGATTTAGCTTCAACTTGCGCGTGACCAATATTGTCACCGGCGAACTCAAGTACAGCCGGGAGGTCAAGTGTGTGACACGTGCCTATGGCCGTAAAAATTTCCTGGCCCGAAATTTTGTCTTCGACTATGGGCGAAATCCTGATTGGAAATTCGTCAAAATGTACCCCTTTCCTGGCTCCCCGCAAGAGGAAGCTACAATTATTCAAGAGCAAAAAAACAAGCTTCTTCTTGATGCTTTAGATGCCCTTCCTGCTGTTTGGAACAAAGAACTTTCAGCTCTTTTCCCATGTCCTATACACTTGGTTAAGGTAGTGGCTGGTAAAACGAAAAAACCTACTCGGGTAATTATCGATGCAGGAGCAGACAATGGCATAAGTATAGGAGACCCGTTGGAGCTTTTCACCTACGACGTCTACCAAGCGATGGGCCAAACCTTTATAAGAGAAGAAAAATTGGCCACGTTTTATCCTATTGAAATTGAAGAAAACCAGACCAGGGGCTCTATTTATGGTGGCCGAAAAGAGGTAGGCCAGGCGCTGGAGCGAGGAGAGACTGTCTTTTTGAGGTTCAAGTATTAGACTTGTTCTACTGGGAGCATCTCGGGAGAACAAGTCTATTAAGTTTGGCTTCAGCCAAGCTAATAAAAAAGGTCGCCCCGCACAACGCGAGGCGACATCCTATTCACCATATGCCATTTCATGGCAAAACATACTTCTTCTGTTTGGGTTACCAAACCTCCTTTTAATTACCGTCCCACCAAACTTTGGAGGTGAGTGTAATATTTGCGGGAACATTTGCTGCATTGTTATTCACCTCGGTATCCGTGTAAATCATACGGGTAGGAATTTGATTGTAGTCCGCATTCAACGCAGGTTGGATATCATCCGGAAAGCCTGTTCGACGGAAGTCGTTGTAAGCTTCAAAAGCTCCTAAGAGGAAACTAGCGATGTACTTCTGCTCAATCAAGTCACCTAATCCTTCCAATGGGTTAGCAGCCAAATATGCGTCTATATCAGTACTCGAAATTACTGTTTCAAACTCTCCATTGCCCGACAACTGCTCCATGTGGGTACGAATAGCGGTTTCATACGTGGCTGCTGCCTCGGTTGTCTGCCCCGTTCGCCATTGGGCTTCCGCCTTAATGAAAAGTTGTTCGACGTAAGTCATCATCGGGATGTCCAGGTCGGGATCCAGGTAATAGGCTCCGATATTTGAAATCTCCGCCAGTGTCTGGGTGGGTGCCCCACCGTTGGAATGACCAAGGTAGATAGCATCGACACCATTAACGTCGGACATAATAGGCAAACGAGGGTCATTGAGGCCCTGAAGTTTGCTCACAAAGAAATTACTCATCTGCATCGTATTGGCAAATTTCACTATCCATTGGTTCCAGGGCGATTCTTGGCCAGGGTCGCTGTTATATTCAAAGCGGGCTTCATCCCCTGCGCTTGTCATCGCTTTTTCGAGGGAGGCAAGCGCCAGGTTCGACAAATTTTGATCATCCGCCCCAGGGGCATCGGTCAAACGAAGGTAGTAGCGGGCCTTGAGGGCATACGCGAAACGAATCCAGGCTGCAGGATCACCACCTAGCAATAGGTCGCCACCGCCAATAGAAACCGGACTTTCCTTGCCTAATGCAGCAATTCCTTCATCCAGCATCAGCTGAATACCATCGTATACCGTTGATTGGTCATCAAATAAAGGCTTACCGTTGTTCTCTCGCTGGAGTGCATCCGTAAATGGGATATCCCCCCACCAATCGGCCAATAATGCATAGTTGTGTGCCATTAAAACTTTAGCAACACCTACATGATGCTCCTGACCAGCTTCCTCTCCCAGTTCAATCATTTTTTTGGCGTTAATCAAAACACCAGCGTAGGAATAAAAAGCCCATTCATTATTACAATCCGACGTATTGATTCGGTAAGTATCATTACTGGGAGCAGTTGTATTATTTGCAATTTGCTGCATCCACTGCGCTCCGTAGCGGCTCCAATTACCTCCTCCTACAAGGTTATAGGCAGTGGTAGCGGTCATGTCCGCGAGTAGTAAATCCAGGTCGCCGGGGCTTTCCGGCTGATTAGGATCGGTATTAATATCGAGGTAATCATCACAGGCTACCAGGGATAAGCCCAAAGCCAGGATAAAGAGAAATTTTATATGTTTCATTATCATTATTTTTATTGAACACGATGTGCTTTTCTAGAAAGTTACATTCAATGCTACATTGTACCCCACTGTTCCGGGGGTGATAAAATTGTAGAAACCTTGCCCGTTGGCAGAACCATAAAGGCTTGATTCGGGGTCAGCACCGGTGAAATTAGGTGCATTGAGGTAGAGGTTACGCCCCGTGAAGGAGATATTCAACTCCTCCATGAAGGTTTTACTCAATGCAGACTTGGGTAGGCTGTAGCCAAAGGTTACTTCACGTAAGCGAACGAAGCTGCCATCTTCAACCAGGTCTTCCATTGCGCGGCCAAAATTGATTCGCCAGTAATTTTCATCGTAAGGAACTTCAATGTTATTCGGTGAACCATCGGCAAGTACACCATTCGGATAGACGAACGTATTTTCGCCCGTACGATCTTCACTTTGCTTGGTGGTACCGTAGCCGTTGAGATAGAAATTGTCCAGATTGAGAATGTCTCCCCCTTGGCGGATATCCAACAAGCCGAAGAGGGTAAATTCACCAGTCTTTTCGTTACCGAAACGGAAGGTAGAACGGATGCCTGCAAACCAGTCGGGCTGGGTATTGCCAATTACTCCCAAGCTGGCCGCAGCCCTCAAGGGTAATCCGTAGGTGCCAGAATTAGGATCACTATCAATAAGCACCTGTCCATCGTCATTACGCGCATATTGAGAACCCCAGATAACACCGTATCCCTGATCACGTACAATGTAGATACCAGGGTTGGTGAACCCTCCCAGACGAATGTTATCTACACCTTCTGTCAATGAAATTACACGATTGGTATTTTTGGTAAACGTTCCGCCAATATCCCACTGGAAGAAGCTCGTTTTCACCGGAGTTACCTCTAATAAAAACTCTACACCTTCATTCTGCATCGAACCGGCATTCACCAAACGAGATACTGCACCAGAAGAACCCGCTACCGGTGCCTGGAAAATTTGATCGTTCGTTTTACGGTCGTAATAAGTACCCTCCAGGTGGACACGACTATTAAAGAAGTAGGCTTCTACGCCAAACTCAATCTCTTCCGTTTGTTCAGGCTTCAGCGCTGGATTTCCAATCACATTACTAATGGTAAAACCATTGGTACCGTTGTACGGGAAAAGAATATTTCCCCGTTGGCCATCTCCTACACTTGACTGAGCATACAAATCTGTCTGTGTAGCGTAGACTGGCGCATCATTGCCTACCTGAGCATAACCCGCACGAACTTTCAGAAACGAAAGTACCTTACTACTCTGCAAACTGGCGAAAGCATCAGTCAGCACAAAACTACCAGAAACACTGGGGTAGAAGTAACTCCGATTGTCTTTTGGCAGTGTACTCGACCAGTCGTTACGGCCTGTTACAGTTAGGTACAGAAAGCTTTTATAGCCCACTGTTGCCGAAGCATAAGCCCCGATCAAACGCTGCTGGCTATTACTCTGGCTGGTTGTAATCGTCGCCGCATTTGACAAGTCAAAAAAGTCAGGAACGGCCAGGTTTACCCCCTGTGTGAAGATACGATCCGTGGCCCGGTCATTGATCTGGTTACCGACCAAAACATCAAGATTAAAGTCATTGATCTGACGATTGTAGCTCAGTGTAATATCGTTGTTAAACTGGCGGTTGGTGATGTTGTCCTCATAAACACGTCCCGTTGGAAACGTTCCAATCGTACCGATGACCTCGCGATAAAGTCGGCGGTCAAAATAAACATCGGCTCCAAAGCGATTGGTCAGGCGCAAGCCGTCCATTATTTTGTAACTAATGTTGAAATTAGGTAGGAAGCGATTGACATTACTGACCAATCGATTCTGATCGACGGTAAAATAAGGGTTGTTTCGACTGGTACGATACAAGCGTTGTGTACCATCCTCATTGAGGTAATCTTGTGGATTATCTCCCTGAAGATCATAGGTGACCGGCGCCCCGTAAACCGTCCACATATACGATTGCCTTCCGTTTCCTTCTGTTACTGTAGTAATATCCGTATTGGTGTAGGTAATTCCTGCACCGACCCCCAGGCGGTCACTTAATTGGGTGTTGAATTTTGCCAAGAGGCTATGGCGATCCATATCATTGTTACGAACAATACCCTCTTCGATACGATTAGCGTAAGAAAGATAGTAGTCGCTAGTAGCTGTACCTCCTGAAATAGACAAGGCATTATCCAGATTTGACCCTTGGCGGAAAAAATCTTTCGCATTGTCATGAACAGAAACCGGGCTACCGTTCGGGTCGTAATTCCCATCACTGTCTACCCGAAGGGTATCAATGAGTGCCCCCCAACTGGTAGAAATCCGTTGAGCGGGATCGCTCCCGTTGAAATAGTTTCCATTTAGTCCTTGTGAGTACTTGGTTTGTAGTTCAGGCAGACGTGCGTTACTAAAGCCATAATTACTGCTAAATGTAATTTTTGGCTTGCTGCCCTGGCTACCACTTTTCGTGGTAATGAGTACGACCCCATTGGCTGCTCGTGATCCATAAAGTGCTGTAGCTGCTGCCCCTTTGAGGACAGTCATCGTTTCTACATTATTGGGATCAATATCCACTGCACGGTTGGTGGTACCACCAAAGAAAAGTGGAGAATCACCGTTGCCTCCGCCGTTGGCTCCATTTTGGCCACCGCCAAAAATCTGGGAATTGTCAACGGGTATACCATCAATGACAAAGAGCGGCTGGTTATTCCCCAGGAACGAAGAATTGCCACGGATAATGATCCGTGCAGATGATCCAGCCTGCCCACCAGAGGAAGTGGTTTGCACCCCGGACACCCGGCCACCAATAGCATTAATAATATTGGTTTCCCGGTTCTGAGCCAGGGCATCGCCCCCAACTTCTTCCACCGCGTAAGTGAGTGCTTTGCGCTCTCGTTCGATACCTAGTGCCGTAACAACCGCTGTTTCCAGCGTAATACCTTCTGACAAGACAATATCCATCACGGAACTTGCCCCCAGGGGTACTTCTTTAGGGTCAAACCCTGTATAGCTGTAAATAAGCACTTCGGCACCAGCAGGCACCCCAATTTGGTAGGCACCATTCAGGTCCGTTACCGTTCCTGTGCTGGTTCCTTTTACTAGAATACTGGCCCCGATCATAGGGGTGCCATCGGCTTCCGTCACTGTTCCCGTGACGGTGCGTTGGGCCTGGAGTACCAATACGGAACTGCAAAACAGGCCAAAAAGTAATAAAATACGTTTCATAACAGTGAGTTTTATTAAAAAGTCGCATAAAGCATCCTGCCAAAGGATCGCCGCGGACCCAGAGGTATTTATTATTCGACAGTAAAAAACAGCTTACCTTTTCCCTCCTGACGTTTTCACGCAGGGGGATTCAGATGACCAAAAGGATCATCCCAAAAGGTTGATGAAAATTTATTGTTGTGAAGCGTTTGCGTTTTTTGGCTAATTCTGAGAGGTCAGAAAAGTTGCCGGGTCACAAGGACCCGGCAGCCAACTACTAGTATGAAAAAACGCTCAATAGTTCCAAAATTATTAGCACGGTATTACAGCGAGCAAGTTATCCTCCCTGCTGGCCGAGCTCATAGGCGCGAGCGACCGCTTCGTGGCGGGATTTCACGTCTAATTTTTTATAAATATTTTTTAGATGAAAACGTACCGTATTCTGACTCACAAATAAGCTTTCCGCGATCTCTCGGTAATTTTTGCCCTGGCACAGTAGATGATAAACTTCCTGCTCTCTTTCCGAAAGATTATCGCTACGCCGTTGGGCCCGAAAGGAGTCCATTATACGCTTTGTAGCATCTTTACTCAGGGGTGTTTCACCCTTTGCGAGCTGTCGTATTGCAGCCTGTACTATCGCTGGAAAACTATTAGAGGAAATAAAACCCGCTGCTCCTGAACGAAGCACGGCAAAGAATTGCGAATCAGAAAGATCGGTTGCTAAAACCAATATTGCAGCATCAGCCTGAGCAGACTGCGCTTTTGTAAATAAACGGAGACCATCGTCTTTAGGCATTATGCCCAAGAGTATTACTTCAATAGGTGGACCATCAACTTCTTGCGGTATGGCATTGGCCGTAGCAAAAGCACCTACGCATTGCGCGTCGGGCATTTTGTCCACAACTGCTTGCCAAGCCGTGCGCAAAGAGCGACTGGCCGTAACAATCGCTACGGATATCATTTAAACAGTTTGTCGGGTGACGTAGTACTACCGCTCATGGAGGTACTACTCAAAATTAGTCAAAAAATCCTAGTGTTGACTAATATAAACCTGGGTAGTGTTGGAGTTTCAAAGGCAATTTATTCGCCTCTTTTCCTTCCCTTTCCCTAATAATGACGAACCATGCGGTCTTTAAGTTGCAGGTTTGGATACTTGCTGTTGGATACATTCGTCTTGTCATTCAATGCAGGGTACCTATAAATAGACACCCAATAAAAACTCGCATCATTCATCTTGGCTCCAAGGTAAACGGATTTATGCGCCTAAACAACCACACACCTGGGTAGCTTTGGTGAATAGGGCATGAGTTGCAGTGAATGGGAGGCAACTGGTAAGGTGGATGACAAAAGGGTTTGTTTGGTGGCCATGAATAATTTCAAAAACAAGGGTATACAGGTTATTAATACCTTCTAATTGATTTATCTTTAAGCATCCAAAACCGAAGCTTGTCGACCCTTCTACCAAAGCCATCCGCACCGCTATTCTCAGCTTGGCCTCCAATTTACTGCTAGCCGTCGTAAAGGGAGTTGCAGGGGTATTGGGAAATTCTTTTGCCCTTATTGCAGATGCTATCGAATCTACCACTGATGTTGTTTCGTCTGCGCTGGTATTGCTTGGTTTAAAATATTCGACCAAACCGCCTGATGAAAACCACCCTTACGGGCATGGAAAGATAGAACCTGTAGTAACCTTCATTGTTGTCGGTTTTCTCATCGTTTCTGCGACGATCATTGTCATTCAAGCTATCCATAATATACAGGAGCCTCACGATGTCCCCAAGCCTTTTACTTTGATCGTATTAGGAGTGATCATTTTGGTCAAAGAGCTGTCCTATCGTTATGTTCGTCGCAAAGGGCAAGAAGTACAGAGTACCTCTCTACAGGCAGATGCCTGGCACCATCGCAGTGATGCCATCACTTCCTTTATTGCTTTTTGTGGAATCAGTTGGGCGCTTTGGATGGGGCCTGGCTACGAATACGCCGATGATTGGGCGGCCATCATAGCGGCGGGCTTCATTGTCTTTAATGCTTACCTGATCCTGCGCCCCGCGCTGGGGGAAATCATGGATGAGCAGTTCTACGATGACATGATTCAGCAAATCCATGAAATTGCCTCCAAAGTAGAGGGAGCTATCGAAATCGAAAAGTGCTTTATCCGCAAATCAGGGATGACCTACCACGCCGACATCCACCTGGTTGTAAACGGCGACATCAGTGTACGAACCGGACATAATATCGCCCATGATTTGAAAGATCAAATTCGAGCAGCTATGCCGGAGATGGTGGATGTGCTGGTGCATGTGGAGCCTTGGGAGATGGGTTGATGGTTGTACATCAGGAGGCTTTCGCTGGATTCGGAAATCGAAAAGACAGGCACCTCGCGCGCCTCAAATAGCTGAGTCTAAAGTTAGTGCGGAGGCCGGCAGGCCGGAGCTCGCCGGACGGAGGAGGAGGACAAGCGATGGGAACTGCTCCCTTGGCAGTGGACAGCGCGGTGCCGTAGTGGCGTTTGCACAGCAACGGCACTACCGGCATGGCCCCAAAACGATCTATTCCACCGTTTGAGGGTAATATTTTCTCCGCAACCAAAAGGCTACATTGACCAATGCGATCAGGGCAGGTACTTCGACCAAGGGGCCGATGACGCCAGTAAAGGCTTCTCCTGAATTAAGGCCAAAAACAGCGATAGCGACGGCAATGGCTAGCTCAAAATTGTTGCCGGTTGCCGTGAATGCAATGGCCGTATTACGAGGATAATCAGCGCCCAGGGCTTTGCCGATGAAGAAGCTGATGAGGAAAATAAGGCCAAAGTAGATGAGCAATGGAATGGCAATTCTGATCACATCAAATGGGATCGTTACGATCAGCTCGCCTTTGAGGCTGAACATGACGACGATGGTAAAAAGCAGGGCCACCAAGGTGATGGGAGAAATGGCAGGAATAAATTTTTGCTGGTACCACTCCTCCCCTTTCGCGCGAACCAACAGCACCCGACTGAGGAGCCCCGCCAGGAAAGGGATGCCTAGATAAATGGCCACACTCTCGGCGACGGTACCGATAGAAATATCGACGATGGCGCCCTCGAAACCAAAATATGGAGGAAGGACGGTGATGAATAGCCAAGCGTAAAAACTGTAAAAGAATACCTGGAAAATGCTGTTGAGTGCAATCAAACCCGCACCATATTCTCTGCTACCTTCGGCGAGGTCGTTCCACACGACTACCATCGCGATACAACGCGCTAAGCCTATCAAGATGAGGCCCGTCATGTATGCTGGGTAGTCTCGCAAAAAGATGATGGCCAACGCAAACATCAGAATAGGGCCTATGATCCAGTTGAGTACCAGCGATAATCCCAGGATCTTGACATTACTGAAAACTTTTGGAAGCATTTTATAATTCACCTTTGCCAGCGGCGGGTACATCATAAGAATGAGGCCGATGGCGATGGGAATATTGGTGGTGCCCACCGAAAATTTATTGACAAAATCTGCCGTTTCGGGCAATAGATACCCCAGAGACACGCCAATGGCCATGGCGAGGAAGATCCAGAGGGTAAGGTAACGATCGAGGAAGGATAAGCGTTTTTTTGCCATGATTGGATGGTTCTTGGTTGATGGTTGATGGTTTGGTGATTGGTTTCTTCCGGATTCCTACTTCTCACCTCGGGCTTTGATAAAGGCCAATTGAAAAGCGTAGAGTATTTCTCGGCCAATTTGGCGGAGGCGTTCCTCGTAGCGGGTGGCTTCTTCGGGGGTGTCGTCGGCTATTTTGGGGTCTTCATAAGTAAGTGGTAGGCGAAGTTCGACACCAGGAATGAAGGGGCAATTTTCGTCGGCATCAGAGCAGGTCATGATGGCGGCGAATTGCTTTTCAGGGTTAACAGGATCGTCGAAGGTCTTTGAAAAACAAACCAAGGGAGGCGCTACTGAAGTGTAATGGACTTGATAGTGCGGGTTATCTCCTCCAGGGTTTTCGATTTGGAAACCTACCCGCTTCAAGGCCGCGACCGCGCGGGGGTTGAAGGCCGTGCTTTCTGTGCCGCCGGAATAGGTAGCAATGTTTGACAAGCCAAAATAAGCGGCAGCCGTGGCTGCCCAAATCTGCCCCAAGTGGCTACGGCGAGAGTTGTGGGTGCAGATGAAATTGAGGGAGATGGGCTCGTTGGCGGCCAATTTCTGCACCAAATAACTGGTTAACCGGTTTAATAGTCCTTTTCTGGCCTCGGGGATGAGTGCACTCTCGGCGAGTAGCTCCTCTGTTAATTGGCGAACGTCATCCAATAAGGGTAAGCCCTCTGATGGTTGTGTTGAATTGTGTTGCACTATTATTGTTTAGATGGTTTAACAATTACAATCTTGATCAGATACGTAAGTATCAAAAAGGCCATTCAGCTGATTTTGAACCTCCCGCCAGCGAGTGGCGTCAATACAATAATTGACACTGGTGCCGGAGATACTGCCTTTGATGATACCCACTGCTTTGAGTTCCTGCAAATGGCGTGAGATCGTTGGCTGTGCTAGTGGGATTTCAGCTACCAAGTCGCCACAAATACAGGCATCTACCTTGAGTAAATGTTGCAAAATAGCGACCCTGGCCGGGTGGCCAATCGCCTTGGCGATGGTTGCTAGTTCGTTTTGCTGATCGGTAAAGTTTTCGGTTTTGGTTAGGCCCATGGTCTTATTCTATTAATATATTGCAATATTACGATAAATAATTTTAACCATCTCCAACTTTCCTCCAAATTCTTAGGTTAAATTTGTATTCTTCTCCAAGACAATCCCCCATGATCTATCAAATTAAACACGCTTTTTCTATCCTTTTTTTGCTATTACTCCTCACTCGCCTTGCAGGCCAGTCGGGCGTAACCATTTCCGGATCGGTGGCAGACCAGGCAGATCTCCAGTCGATTGCCTATGCCAGTATTTTATTACTGAACCAAGGAGACAGCAGCTTTGTCAGTGGCACCACCTCTGAGGAGGATGGTAATTTTAGTTTAGAAAACATCGCCCCCGGCAACTATCTTATATCAGTGACCTACTTGGGTTACACAACCAGTAATGAATCTTTATACGTAGGTAGCTCCTCCCGCTTTTTAGATATAAATACCATTTTTCTGGAAACGAGCAGTACGGTTTTGGAAGAGGTAGAAGTGACCGGACGAGCCAGCGCAGTAAGTAGCAAACTGGATAAGAAAACGTTTTCGCTGGAAGACAATACCAGCCAGGTTGGTGGTTCTGTCTTGCAAGCAATGCAGAATTTGCCCGGAATTACCGTTCAGGATGGTAAGATCCAGCTGCGCGGAAGCGACAAACTGATCGTTCTTATTGATGGCAAACAAACGGCACTTACCGGCTTTGGCAATCAAACGGGGCTGGACAATATCCCTGCCTCGGCCATCGAGAGAATTGAAATCATCAATAATCCATCTGCCAAATACGACGCCAACGGCAATGCGGGCATCATCAACATCATCTACAGGAAAAGCAGACAGGAAGGTGTTAATGGAAAGGTCGGGCTGACCACTGGCCTAGGCTCGTTGTGGGAACGAAAAGCTAATTTGCCTACCATCCGCCCGCAGTACACTTCCACGCCTAAAGTCAATCCGAGCGTATCACTAAACTACCGTAAAAACAAGGTCAATGCCTTTTTCAACGGCGATTATCTGTACACTGAAACCTTGAACAAGAATGAGTTTGTGGTACGTACTTATGATAACGGAGAGGTGATTAACCAACAATTAAAGCGCAACAGAAATACCCATTTCACTACACTAAAGGCGGGTGTGGATGTGGAACTCACGCCACAAAGTTCGCTAACGGTTTCGGGCTTATTTGGTAGTGAAAAAATCATTGACCGTGGTGATCAGCCTTTTTTCAATGAAGACTACACGGAGCGTATTCGTTTGTGGCAATTTTTTGAAGATGAATTAAAAACCACCTGGATTGCTACGGCGAATTATCAGCACCGCTATCAGCAAGCGGGCCACATCCTCAGTGCTGGGTTCAACTATACTTTTCATCGGGAAGATGAGCAATATTTTTACGATAACTTCTTGCCTGTATCAACGGGTAAAGACGCCTTCAAGCTACTATCTGATGAGCAGGTTTATGATTTTAATGTTGATTATCAAAAGCCGCTGAAGTATGGACATTTGGAAACCGGCGTAAAACTGCGCTTGAGGGATATTCCTACCAATATGGAATTCATTCCTGGTGTAAACTCGGTACTGGACAGTGATGCAGGCGGAGCAGCGACCTACCGGGAACTGATTCCTGCGGTGTATGGAAGCTACATTTTTGAAACGCCTAAATGGGAAGCAGAAGTAGGTGTAAGGGTTGAATACGTCCGCATTGACTACGAAGTGAATCCGGATCACCCGACCTATAGCAGTGATGGCTATGATTATACGCAGCCGTTTCCAAATATTCGCTTAGGCTACAAATTGAATGACAACCACCGCCTTTCTGTATTTTACAACCGCAGAGTGGATCGTCCCAACGAGGTAGATATTCGCATTTTCCCCAAGTACGATGATTCAGAGATCATCAAGGTTGGCAACCCTGCGTTGCGGCCACAATTTACCAATTCCGTTGAATTGGGTTACAAAACCATCTGGGAAACGGGGAGTTGGTACAGCGCGGTTTATCACAAATTTGCCGATGGCACCACCACCAGAATATCTAGTATTGTGGATGACAGCAACTTGATTTACGCCATTTACCAAAACGTTAATAAGAGCTACAACACGGGGGTAGAAATGGTCATCACACAAGACATTTCTCCAGCGTACACGTTCAACTTCAATGTCAATGCTTACCGTAATCAGATTGATGCGTTCACGGTGGAAAACCTGTATCCGGTGCCGCATCTATTTTCGGCAGATGAAGCAACCATCTATTCTGGCAATGTGAAACTCAACAACAGCTTTCATTTCGCCAATGACTTCGACTTTCAAGTGACGCTACTTTACTTAGCGCCTGATATTATTCCGCAAGGAGAAATACAGTCGCGTTTCTCTATGGACATTGGTGCGAAAAAAGCGGTCCAAAATGGGCAGGGAGAAATATTCCTCAACGCCAGTGATTTACTGGGAACGATGGTCATTCGGAGAACCATTCAGGGGCAAGGGTTTAGCTATACCAGCGATGATTACTACGAAACACAGGTGGTGAGATTGGGATACAGTTATAAATTTTAGTCTTCCTCCTCCCCATCTTCCTGGTTGAGCATGTGCAAAAACCGGTGGACAACGGGAGAAAGTAAAACGGCGATGATACTGAAAAAGGCTGTACCACTAAACAGGGCGTAAAAGGAAGAGAAGATTTTGGCAGCATCATCAGGCATAGGAGCAATGGGCCCTACACCCGCCAGGATCATGCAAGCATTAAAAAAGGCGTCGATCCAACCCAATTTGCCATAAAAATGATATCCCAGCGTGCCTATACCTACCGAAAAAACGACCAATACGAAAGCATAAATAGTGTACCTCAACGTACGCCACAAAAACGCATGGCGAGGCAGCAGCGTTTCTTTCTTGTGTTCAAATTTTAAGAAAGCCATAGTTAGTCCCTTTTTGTGCTGTCCTTAGTTTCTGCAATTAAATTCGCGACTAGAGCTGTCCACCCTGTTTGGTGTGAAGCTCCCGCACCTCTCCCGTTTTCACCGTGAAAATATTCATAGAAAAGGATCAAATCACGGAAATATTCATCGCTGTAGGTTTTCAGATGAAGACCATTGACAGGGCGGTTACAATTTTCATCGGGTAGAAATATATCGATCAACCGCTGGCTCAGCGCTTTACTTATTTGATCTAATGTCATCAACTGATCGCTACCCGTTGGATAGGCAAATTGTAGCTCATCTCCGCAATACTGATAGTATTCTTGGATGGCCTGGATAAAGAGGTAATTCATGGGAAACCATACCGGGCCGCGCCAATTAGAGTTGCCGCCAAAAAGGTGAACACTGGCTTCGGCGGGTTCATAGTCAATGGAGTAATCTACGCCCTGAATATTGAGGTAATAAGGCTTTTTGTGTATTTTCGACAAGGAGCGGATTCCATAAGGGCTGAGAAATTCTTTTTCGTCCAAAAGGGCAGCCATCAAGATTTCCATCCGCTTTTTGGGTACGAGAGAGAGTAGTAAATCATCGCCTTCGGCGTAACGTTGAACCACTGGATACTTGAGGTTTTCTATGCGGTGACTCTGGAACCAAAGCACACTCTGCTGGAAGCGAGGCAATGCTTTGAGCGTTTCCCGCTTGATGGTCAGTACTGCCGCCAGCGACAACAAGCCCGCAATCGAGCGAACTTTGATGGGCACAGACTCGCCTGTAGGTAAAATGAGTTTATCGTAGAAAAAACCTTCGTGCTCGTCCCAGGTGCCAGGAGATTCCTCACTTATTTTATTCAGTGCTTCCGCGATAAAAACAAAGTGGCCAAAATACTTGGTGGCCATATCTTCGTAGGTGTCATCGTACAAGGCTATTTCGAGGCTCATTTCCAGCATATTCAGGCAATACATTGCCATCCACGCTGTACCATCCACCTGCTCCAGAATACCGCCGCCGGGGATGTCGTTGCTTCGATCAAATACCCCGATGTTATCCAGCCCCAGAAAACCGCCTTCGAAAACGTTGTTCTCGCTACTATCCAATCTGTTGACCCACCAAGTAAAGTTGAGGGCTAGTTTATTGAACATTCGCTTGAGGAACTTCACATCGCCTTTGCCCGTTTGTTTTTGTTCAAGTTGGTAGATATTAATAGCTGCCCAAGCTTGTACCGGCGGATTTACATCACTAAACGACCACTCGTAAGCCGGTATCTGCCCGTTGGGGGCCATGTACCACTCTTTAGTAAAAAGTAGTAACTGCTGCTTGGCAAATTCAGGATCGACCATCGCGAAAGTGAGGCAGTGAAAAGCCGAATCCCAGGCTGCAAACCAAGGATATTCCCAGGCATCGGGCATGGAGAGAACATCGTGTATGCGCAAGGTTTTCCAATTCTTATTGCGCCCATTCAAACGTTCAACAGGAGGTTTAGCTATTTTATTATCACCTTCCAGCCAGCGCTCTACATCGTAATTGTAATACTGTTTTGTCCACAGTAAGCCAGCGAAAGCTTGCCGCTGAATGACTGCTTTTTCAGCATCCAGCCCTTCGGTCAGCTGTTGATAGAACTGTTCGCTTTCCTTCTGTCGTTGAGTGAAAGCTTCTGCAAATTCGGCACCAAATGGTTCATGATGCGTTTTATTCGAGAGCCGCAAGCAGGTTGTTTTTGTTTCGCCTGCAGTGAGCTCAAAGACGTAATGAGGCGCAAATTTCGTTCCTTCTTCTTTACTGGTTGCCAACGAAAAATCTTGACAGACCACTGCTTCGTGGAAAAGGTCTTTCTTGTAGGGATGATCGTTAGGTATTTTAGAAACTACCTCAGTATTGGTTTCATTCTCGGTAAAAAGCAAGTGCTGTGCCGACTCGAAATAGAGGTAATACTGCCCCATATACTCATGGTCAATACTGACAAATGGATGTCCGTTATCGCTTTGTTTTTTGATGACAGGCTTCTCCGTCATGCCTCTAAAACTCCAGTGATTACGCATCACCAAGGTGGGTAACAACTCTAACTGAGCAGACTGATCTGCGCGATTGCTTACCGTAATTTTGATCAGAATATCTTCGTTGTCAGCTTTCGCGTATTCGGTAAAGACATCAAAGTATTCGTTGTTGGCAAAAATGCCTGTATCCAGTAGTTCGTATTCAGGGTCCTTTAACCCCCGTTTTGAACTTTCAGCGAGGAGTTGCTCGTAGGGGAATTTTTGCTGTGGGTATTTGTACAGTTGCTTTTGGTACGCGTGCGAAGGAGTACTATCCAGGTAGTAATACAACTCTTTCACATCTTCTCCGTGGTTACCCTGCGGGCCAGTCAGGCCGTACAAGCGTTCTTTTAGTATATCGTCTTTGCCGTTCCAGAGTGCGATACTGAAGCAGATATTACAATACCGATCAGAGAATCCCGCTAGGCCATCCTCGCCCCAGCGGTAAGCTCTACTGCGGGCGTGTTCATGAGGAAAATAATTCCAGGCATCACCCCCTGGACTGTAATCTTCACGTACAGTCCCCCACTGGCGTTCACTCAGGTAAGGGCCCCATTTTAGCCAATCTTTAGTGCCTGAATAGTTTTCTTCCAGGCGTTTGTGTTCTGCTGTGTTCATGGTTATTTATTCGAAAAATAAAGGTACCAATTTTCTCTGCACCTCCATTTTTTCCTTTGAAATACAAGAGAAAACCACTTCTACAAGGTTTCTCCAATTTTTCTTTGTCTCTTTGTACTCAATTTTCAAGGGACAGTATGGAACTAGCACTAAAAAACAAAGGAATACTCATTGCCTTTATTGGCTTGTATTTAATCCGTTTGCTGCTCACGCAAACCATGGGTTTGATGCCCCAGGATGCCTATTATTACTATTATTCCGAGCATTTAGCCTTGTCGTATTTCGACCACCCTCCGATGGTCGCTTACATGCTACACTTCTTTTCTTTGCTCTTTGGCAAAAGCGTTGTCGCCATCAAGCTCACTGATTTTATCGTGACTTTAGGTACGTTGCTAAGCTTTTTTCACCTCAGCAAATTCTTCCTCGAAAAAGAGCAGGCTCTAAAAGCTACCTTCTTTTTTGGGAGCACCTTATTTGTGACCATTCTGTCCATCAATACGACGCCTGACGTACCTTTGATGCTTTTTTGGACATTGACGTTGCTGGTATTTTGTAAAGCTGTTTTTCAACAAAAAGAAGCTTATTGGGCGCTCACCGGCCTCTTGATCGGGCTTTCTTTTGACAGTAAATACACCGCTTTATTCCTCCTCTTTGGCGTCTTTTTCTTCCTGATACTCTCGTCCAAATACCGCCACTTATTATTGTCCAGGTCAATGCTTTGGCTATTATTGTCTTTCGTGGTGGGTTGTACGCCGGTACTGCTGTGGAATGCCCAAAACGAATGGGTCTCGCTGCTGTTTCAGTCCTCTGATCGAGCGACCACGATTATGAAGCTGTCTTTTCGGCCCAAATATCTTTTTGGTAACCTGGGTACACAGATTTTGATTCTGCTCCCTCCTCTTTTTATTGGGTTATTGATCACGCTTACAAAGGTGGGCCGAGAAATCATTGGAAAATGGCGTTTGCCCGATGGTAAACAGCTTTTCTTATTGGCTTTCTCCCTCCCACTGCTGGGCTTTTTCTTTGCCGTTTCTTTTTTCTACTGGGTAAAACTCAACTGGATGATGCCGGGCTACATCGCGGCCATCATTTTAGCGGGCCACTACCTGGGTAACCGCATTTTAAATTACCAGCTCGGATTTGCGTTGGTCTTGCACTTTGTTGCCCTCTACCAGGTCATCAACTATCCCATCATTTTGAAATCCGACGATACCTGGTATGGGTGGGAAGAGTTGGTAACAGAAGTAGAAACATTACAAGCAGGACACCCCGATCATTTTTTCTTTTCCAATGACGGATATAAAACGACAGCGGTATTGAATTTTTATCTTGACAAGCCGGTCTACGCCGGAAACGTCATCGGAGAGCCAGGATTTCAGTTTGAGGTAATCAACCCGCAGCTGAATTTCCTCAAAGGCCAGGATGCCTTTTACTTGGATTCCGACAAGCGGATGAAATCGCCAGATTCATTGGATTTCATCCCTCCATTACTTATAGAACATTTTGATACGGTCATTCAGTTAGCGCCCATTCTAATTGAGGCTGACAATGGCGAAATTCAGCGCAAGTTTTGGGTTTTTGAATGTCGAAATTATTTAGGAAGCTAACCCTCCAAAGTTTCTACAGAATCCGTTGATAGGTTTGCAAAAACCTAAATTTAGCGTGATAAAACAACTACTCAGCTTCTTCCTTCTGATTTCCCCCTTCTTTTTAGTTGCCCAACCTATTGAGGAAGACACTTTAAGTCGAAAGAGCAGCAACTCTCTGGAAATTAGTGGTATGTATCAACGAGGGCATGTGTTCGCTACCAATGACTTCGTGCGAGGCATTAATACGGAACATGAACCCATTTCTAATTTCCAGGCATTTTCTTTAAGCTTTTCAAAGCAAACCACAGGTGAATCGGAGTGGGAGCAGCGGTTTCTGTATCCTAAATGGGGCTTAGGCATCTACTTAGCTGATTTTTATGAGAAAGAGCAGATCGGACTTCCAATTGCCCTTTATGGGGTTTTCCAAGCGCCTTTTTACCGATGGGAAAAACTTTCTTTGAACTACAATATAGGGTTTGGCGCTACTTTCAACTGGAAACCATTTGATCCGGTTTCTAATCAATTCAATATCGCTTTAGGCGCAGGCCGATCGTTTTTGGTTGACTTGGGAATGAATATTTCCTATCCGATTGGTAAGTATTTAGAACTTGGAGCCGGGTTTTCGCTTACCCACTTTTCCAACGGAGGTCTTAAACAACCAAACTATGGTATCAATACCGTTGCTCCAAGGCTAAACTTAGCCTATAAATTAGCTCCTACACCACCTTTTGAACATCGTATTGAAACCAAGCATACTCCTGGCAACGAATGGCTTGTAGGTGTGTTTGCCGGATCCAAAAACGTCGTATTCGAAGATGCTCCAATTGAGGTCGTTGCGAGATATGAAGGTGTTTTCTTTCCAGTTTTAGGAGTGACTACTACTTTTAATCGTCATATCACCTATAAATCAAAAATTGGTTTAGGCGCAGCGCTTTCCTATGATGGATCAACAGATGCTCAAGCTGCTGTTGATGAAGATGAGTTGGAGGCCATTCCAGGGCCAATAATTGACAAACTACAATTTAGCTCATTTCTTTCATATGAACTGGTTGTCAATAAATTTGCTTTAATTCTTCAACCCTCCTTCTATATTGCCAGAAAAAAAACATTGAACCAGACGCCTACTTTTCACCAACGAATTGGCATCAAGTATCACTTCATGCCCAATATTTTTGCGGGCATTACTTTGCGAACCTACCAGTTTCATGTTTCCGACTTTGTAGAATGGAACATTGGTTACAGGTTTGGAAGTTAGTCTCCAAAGTTCCTACAGAATCAATTCCGATATTTATAGTAAATTATCAATCATAGATACTTACTTACACAGATTTTGCTACCATGGGTTACAGAAAATTTTACGTTTTATCAATTTGTATTTGTTTGCAAATGACAAGCTTATTTGCACAAGACCAGGACGGGCCGTACTACCTTTCCCTGAAGCGGGAGATGCTTTATACGGGTAGTGGCTTGGTAGGAACAGTTGGTGCTTCTATGCTACAGCAGCGATTACCTTCTATAACCGCTAGTGAAGTCAAACAGCCGAATTTATCTGGATTTGACCAAATGGGTCTGGGTAATTATTCCCAGAAAGCCCGGAATTTCAGTAACCAAACGCTATTCAGTACGCTAAGCTTACCCGCACTCTTTTTAGTGGGTAAAAAGAGTCGCCGAGATATCAGTACCATTGCCCTCTTATATTTCGAGACAATGTTGATTAACCAGGGGATTACGGATTTGGTCAAAATGACAGCCTTACGGCCTCGGCCGTATATCTTTGAAGAGAGTTTTCCCAGTACGACGGTTCTCAATAGTAATGACCGGTCTTCTTTTTTTTCCGGGCACACCAGTGGTGCAGCTACCGCGAGCTTTTTCACGGCCCGTGTCTTTGCGGATTACTATCCAGATAGCAAACTAAAACCCTATGTATGGGGGATGGCTGCTGCCTTGCCAGCCCTAACCGGTTACTTACGGATCAGAGCTGGTAGGCACTACCCTAGCGATGTGCTGGTCGGTTACCTGGTAGGCGGTGCCGTGGGGTACCTAATACCTACCCTCCATAAAAAGAAACCCAAAGGAAAAAGTTTATCCATCGCTCCCAGCATGGGAGGTGTATACCTGAATTATCGCTTTTAACTAAAAACACGACAAAAATGAAGTCCATTACCTTAATGTTGGCGTGCATCGCACTGCTGTCGTTTGCTTGTACCAAAAAGTCGCTTGAAGTGCCTCAGGAAGTAACCGCTGCTTTCCTGCAAAAATATCCCTCTGCCCAGTCCATTGAATGGGAAATGGAAAATGGCGACTATGAAGCCGAGTTCAAACTAGGTGGCCAAGAAATGTCTGCCAACTTTACGCAAACCGGCAGATGGCTGGAAAGTGAAACAGCAATAAATACCAGCGACTTGCCGGAAGCTGTACTGGCAAGTATCGCCACTAATTTTCCCGATGCTAAAATAGACGAAGCCGAAAAGTTGGACTTACCTGATTCCTCTGTTTCCTATGAAGTAAAACTTGAAGGAGACCAAGAAATGGAGGCTGTTTTTTCAGCAAGCGGTGAGTTAATAAAAAAGACTGTTGAAGACGAAGATCACGACGGTGATAATGATGATGACTAGTTAATAGACCTTATGAAGATTCTCATCATTGAAGATGAAAACATATTGGCCAACAGTATCCAGCAATACCTTCAGACCGAGGGAAACAGCTGTGATACTGCAGCTACTTTTGCCGAAGCGCAAATAAAAATTGGGGTATACAGCTATGACTGTATCCTAGTAGACATCACCTTACCTGGCGGCAATGGACTAGATATTGTCAAGGCCTTAAAAGCGCAGCAAAGCACCGCCGGAATCATCATCATTTCTGCTAAAAATGCGCTCGACGACAAACTCAAAGGGCTATACCTTGGTGCCGATGACTACCTGACGAAACCTTTCCATTTATCAGAATTGAATGCCCGCATCATCGCTTTGGTTCGACGCAGGGAGTTCCATGGGCAAAAAGAGATACTGTTTCAGGAAATAAAAATCCTGCCTGATGAAAAAAATGTTTGGATCAGCAATAAAAAGCTGTCCCTCACCCGTAGTGAATATGAACTCTTAATTTACTTTATTGCCAACAAAAACCGGGTACTTTCCAAGGAAAGCATCGCCGAGCAATTGGTCGGTGATCAGGCAGATATGCTCGACAGTTTTAATTTTATCTACTCCCACGTAAAAAACCTACGGCGTAAGCTCATTGACGCTGGTGCGGCAGATTACCTGCAAGCGGTGTACGGTGTGGGGTATAAATTTTCAGTGCATTGAAGCTACTACATCGCACGAGTTACTATTTTCTTATTTTTTCTCTTGCTACCTTATTGGCAGGTGTTCTGGTTATTTCTTGGGGGCTAAACACTGTTTTTACACATCAGTTGGATGAATCCTTGATCCATACGCGCAAGGTGCTCAAGAAAGAGCTATTACAACGTGATCCTCTACCTGATTACCTGGAAATCATGGATGAGCGCATCAGTTTGCAAAAGATGGATGCCCCCCTTCAGGAAGATTATTTTAAGGATACCTTACTACTGGTACGGGAAGAGGAAGAAACAGAGTTGGAGCCTTTCCGGCAATACATCTTTTCGGAAAACATCCATGGGCAAGATTACCGGATTGAACTCAGTCACACCAAATTCGAGCGAGAAGACATGGTGACCGCCTTGCTGTTATTGACCATTGGCTTTTTGCTATTGTTCTTGCTGTTTTTCAACCTTTTTAACCGCTACCTTTCCCAACGAATCTGGCGCCCTTTCCATCATCTTGTTACTCAGATATCCAGTTTTGATATCAATGACAAATTCGCCGTCAAGGGGCTATCTACCGAGATTGATGAATTCAAAACGCTGGCCGAGGTTCTTGAAAAAATGACAGGTCAGTTGGTCAAAGATTACCACATCCTTAAGCAGTTCAGTGAAAATGCGGCTCACGAGATACAGACGCCGCTGGCTATTATTTTATCCCAGACAGAGCTCTTGTTCCAAAACCCTAATTTAGATGAACAGCAGGCCGCCCACCTGCAAGAGATCCAAAATGCAAGTCAGCGTTTATCAAGGCTCAATAAATCGTTACTGCTGCTGACAAAGATCGAAAACCGTCAGTTTGTAGAACTAAAAAGCCTGCCACTACACGATCTGGTTCAGCAAAAGGTACACGTTTTTGCTCCGCTACTTGATGAAAATAGCCTTGCGGTGAACCTCCAAATAGGCGAAAAACCAATCCGAACGAACCCCGACTTGATGGACATGCTCTTGGGCAACCTGCTGAGCAACGCCATCAAACACAATCTGCCCGAAGGCAAGATCAATATTACCCTTGATCAGCAAAAGCTCATTATTGAAAACACTGGTAAACCTCCGACTGTCTCTCCCGAACAACTATTTGAGCGTTTCCACAAAGGAGAAGCCAGCGGCAAATCACTAGGGCTGGGCCTCGCTATCGTGAAAGAGATATGTGAGATTTATCAATGGAAAATCGAGTACCGCTTTGAGCGCGAGCTACATCAAGTAGTCATCACTTTTTAATCAAACAACTACATTGTCATGGAAAACATCAATAAAGTAGCCAGTATCACGCTACTCTTCTGGGTAATGAAAATTCTCGCTACTACACTGGGCGAAACACTGGGTGATCTACTGTCAATGACTTTAAATATTGGTTATACGATCAGCCTCATCATCACCTTGGTATTCTTTGTGGGGGTATTAATGGCTCAGCTAAAGGCCCAGAAATTTCATGCGCCTTTGTACTGGCTGGTGATTGTAGGAACCACTACGCTGGGTACTGAAATTTCCGACTTTATGGATCGCACCCTTGGGCTGGGCTACCTTCTAGGGTCATTGATCCTCTTTTCCGGCCTTCTGTTTACACTGTATTTATGGTACCAACAGGAAAAAGGAATACGCGTATATCCTATCACCACCTACCGTGTAGAAGTTTACTACTGGATAGCGATTCTCTTTTCCAACAGTCTGGGTACCGCTTTTGGTGATTTCCTTAGTGATAACATGGGACTTAGCTACCTCAATGGCGCTGCGGTGACGGCGGCTATTATCGGCATCGTTATCCTATTACACNNCTATTACACTACACCACTCGTTTAAATCAAGTATTGCTTTTTTGGATTGCCTTCATTTTTACGCGGCCTTTTGGTGCTACCTTCGGTGACTTACTCACCAAGCCCATTGCGAAAGGAGGTCTTGATTTGGGAACTATTCCTGCAACGCTGGTGACGGCGGTTTTGCTGACTATGATTGTGTGGTATTCTTCACAAAAAGAGAAAAATACCAACGTAAGAAACATCACTTAAGTGAGCATATAAAAATAAGGTGAGCCAATTTGTTTTAGCTCGAATACTGAGTACTCATTCACAACACTTTTCGCCTTGTTGAATAGGTGGGCAATCTACTGTCCCGTAAGAGCAAAAAACGCAACAATCGCCAGGTTTTGGCTTCAGTACTACCTGACAAACCGTGCACTGATAGAAAAACTGACAGGCATCAGTGGGCATAATCTCTTCCTTCTCTTGGCCACATTCCGGGCAAGTAATCGTTGATATTAAAAGGACTGTATTCATTCTCCTTTTTTGATAAAATTGGTAACCTCCATAGAGCAACAATCCACTCCCAGCAACCAGTAATGGACCACTGATTTGCTCCAAGCCGGTAGACAAGGCTATTAACCCGCTCGCTCCTCCTAAACCGATAGCCAGCGCTGGCAGCCAACAACAACTGATTGCCAAGACAAAAGCAATTACGCCACCGAGTACCGAAGTTTTAGCTTGCACTTTAGCGAATTTCTTACGAGGATTTTAACGACCTGCAAATTACGCATTTTTTATCATTATTTACTTCAACGTACCCTAATGCCGCGCCTTACGCACCGTAAACACCCTACTCACATTAAAGCCAAAATGAATTCCTCCGTCTAGCCAATCGCCGCTGGTTTCTGTAACGAAGCCTTTTTCAATCATGGAGGTACTATTCGTAAAATGGAGTTGAAAGACGTGACCGCCGGTTTCGATATCGAAGCCAATACTGAGGCTATTCCGGTAGCCGGGAACGAGCTGATCCGGTAATAAATAGACATATTCGGCATTGATTGCTATTCGCTTGGTCAGTTTGATACGAGTAGCCACTGCGGCAGCATATACGTCGTTGGCTTCTATGCTAAATTTGACGAGATTGCGATGCACTACGGTAGGCGAAAACTGGAGACTAAAGTTATCACTGAATTTACGACCAAAAATCAGCTGGTAAGTATAAGTAAGGCGAGAGGAGAAATAATTCTCCCGATCGGGATTGGCCCAACGCAAGCCTTGTACCGCAGTACTCGCAAATAATGCCGCTGTAATGGGCATAACTCTTTTGCCAGCGCTCTGACGGAGAAATTTGTACTTCACAAATCCGTCCAAGGTTTTTTCGTAGCTGCTGCGGCCAAAACCCACCGTCAGGCGGTTAGTAATACCATAATCACCACCGATACGAATGGTAGCATTGTCCAGCCCAAAAAGGTCATAAGCCCCGCGATTGAGCATCCCAAAGCGGTGAGATATTTTGATATCAAGTACGCCTGCCGAGGTACTCTCCAAACTATGGAGGTTGATCACCCGATTGGTTTTAAAGGCCGCCGTAGCGTAGTCGGTTGTTTCTTCCTCCCCCAGCAAATCCAGCAGATCATCCTGGCTGTAGGCAGACCATCCAGTACAGCAGAAAATAAGGAGTATTATCCAGTTCTTCATGATATAAAATTAAAATAGGGGCTACCGAGAACAATCATTCTGGTAGCCCCTGGTACGACATTACTTGTTCAATTGAGCAAGTTGTACATCGACAGCGACCGTTACTTCCTTAGCGATATTTTCGGCTACCACTGAAGGAATTTCAATACCATAGTCTGCTACTGCTACTGTGAAAGTAGACTGAGCAGTGATGGTGCCCTCTTTGACGGTAATAGTACCTGGGGCGGTTAGTTTTTGGGTTATACCATGAATCATCATATCCCCACTGACGGTTACAGGGTAGCTACCGTCTTTACCCCAATTCACCTTGGTAGCGGCGTCGATTTGTCCTTTGAAGGTAGCCTTGGGAAAGGTGCTACTTTCCATATAATTCTCGTTGAAATGCTCCTGCATTAAAGCTTTTTCAAACTGAAAGGCTTTAATAAGAATAGCAAATTCTATCCGGTTGCTTTCCGTATCAAGTACGGCTGTTGCCGATTGATTGACTGCTTCAATTTTCTCAATCGGAGCTTCTGATATAAAAGTTACTTTACCTTCGCGGGTAAAATACTTTTGAGCATTTACAGTACCTCCAAGCAAGAGGATAGTGGCTAATAAAAAAAAGAACTTTTGCATTGGTTTGATAAATTTTACCGTATCGACACGGCAGTTTTGGGGAAATTTATTTTATTTCGACACAACGTACCAAGACGACATCCATTAGCATTCCGGTACATTTTCCTTTAAGTGTTACGGATTCTCCAAGCTGAAACTCCGTACGCTGATGTTCACTGAGTTCGTCGAGCTGGCAGATAACACCGAACATCTCGTCGCCGCTGTCAAGCGTCACTTTCACGAGTCCTTCGGGAGATTTGCTTACTTCGCGCACCTTACCGGTAACTGCAATTACTTTATCCAGGTAAGTTTCGTTGGCCTGCGTTTCATTTTCGGCGAAAGCCGTAAATAATTCGCCTGCTGCGATTTGGACATCGGCTTTGGCCTTGTCCATATTTTCGTGGGGTTTATTCCAAAGATAAACACCAATGGCACCACCTATCAGGGCCAGTAACAGGCCGTATTTCAGAATATTCTTCATGTTGAAATTCAATTATTGGGAGCGCCAGCGGCGACCCAGGCTTCAATCTTTGCAATATCGCAGGCAACCAATTGAGGTTGATTTTGAGGCATCGGAGACACCCCCGATTCGTGGCGGATGACCTTTAAAAGTTGTCCATTATCTACTCGTGCCTTAAGCGCAGCATACCCTTCTAAGGTGACATTCCCAAAATTGGAAGCAGCGTTATGGCAACTATAGCAATTGGTACTAATTATAGAAAGTACTTCCTCACTGTAATTGACATTGTCTGTCAGGCATTCTAGCGTGGGGTACAATTCTTCCTCCACATCGTAGTAACAAGCAGTTACCAACCAGGTCAGGCTCAGCAGAAATAGTAATGATGACTTTAGCATTCTTCTTCTAGTTATTAGGAGCACCGGCATCTACCCAGGCGCGAATCTGATCAATTTTACAATCTGAAAGTTTCTGCCCACCTTGTGGCATTGACGAATAAGCCGAATCATGGCTCACCGCTCCTACCAGTCGACCATTAAGCGCAACTGTTTGCACGCCAGCATGAGTGGATAAATTGATTCCTCCGGATGGGGTGCTACCACTATGGCAGCCCAAGCAGGTATTTTGCAAAATGGGTACAATGATCGTTGCGTAACTCACATTATCGGTATCACAAACGCCAGCATCGGGGTCACATTCCAGATTTTCAGCACCTTGCAAAATCCAGGTAGCAATTAAGTTAATCTGGGCACTGGTAAGACTAGCACGCGGCGGCGGCGGCATTCTTTTATCGGGGTCGCTATCGGTAATGACCTCATAAAGGTCACTGCCATCCAAATCAAAAGCCCGCACATCAGCCGTTTGCATGACCCGCTCGTAGCTCGTAAGCACTACACCATCTTGCGCAGAAGCAGCATCATGGCAATCACTGAATGCACAGTTGGAGGTAAGGATCGGCTGAATTTCTAATGCGAAATACACTTTATCCGGATCACAGGGCATACCCATCTCTGTAGTATCAATAGGATTATCCGTCGTATCGATGGGCATCATATCGTCCTCTGTGATGAAAGGGTCGTGCTTACAGGCGTTGAACTGAATCAGTAGCATTAGTAGGATTACCATTCCTAAACCCGTCTGAATAATTTTCGCCATCTCTTAAGTATTGCTATTTGCAACAAAATTAAGGGGGAAATAATGCTCTTGAAAATTCATTCTCCTGAACGGGAACAATTGCTGCTTGAGCGGGAAAAGGTGCAAGCTTTAATAAGCATTCAGCCACTTTTTAAAAACAGGAGATCGTTCTGTACTCACGATGGTGTCCTGTTCGGCAGCGGGTTTGAGGATTAACTTTACCCGTCCTTTCGAATAAGTGACCATTTCTTCAATAGCAGGTAGGCCCACTATAAACTGTCGGTTGATCCGAAAAAAGCGATCTTCGGGAAGGAGTTCTTCCAGCTTTTCCAGTGAGTAATCTACGGGATAACGTCGACCATTATTGGTCATAAAAAAGGTAATGCGATCTTCGGTATAGGCGTAGGCAATATCTTTTACGTCTAATAGCTTTATTTGCTGCCCCAGGCGAATTAAGAAGCGAGCTTCGTTACGAACTTCCAATTGTTGAGCCAGTTTCTGATAGTCTATTAATGGAACCACTTGCTGGTCTTTAAATTTATCGATAGCTCTAGCCAGCGCTTCCCTTTTGATGGGTTTCAGTAGATAATCAATAGCATTTACCTTAAAAGCATCTATCGCATATTGATCATAAGCGGTGGTGAAAACAATAGGCGTTTTCACGGTAACGTGCTGAAATATTTCAAAGCTAGCACCATCTGCCAAATGGATATCTAGCAACAACAAATCAGGTGGGGAGTGCTGATCGAGAAAAGCAACACTTTCGGCAATACTTTCCAGCACTGGTAATAATTCTGCATCTGGCAGAATCTCTATCACCAATTTCTTTAGTCGGCGAGCAGCCGCAGGTTCATCTTCTATAATTAATACTTTCATTGGCTCAATTTATCAACAACAAGGGGAATACTTATCCGAAAAAACTGCTCATCTTGTTCTACTTTAACCGGCAAGGCACTCAGCAGGGCATAACGGTTGCGAATATTCTGTAACCCGAAACCTGTCGAAGGCTGCTTGGTGAGTTTAGGTTGAATAGCATTTTCTACTACCAAGTAATCGGCTTCCGTGTATATAGAAATCTTAAGCGGATGATGCCTGCTTATGACATTATGCTTAACGGCATTCTCTATCAACATTTGCACCACTAGAGGAGGCACCCTCTTCCCCTGCGGCAGTACAGCAATATCCAGCTGCAAATGATCCTGATACCGCTGGGTGAGAAGAAAATGATAATCTTTTACCACTTGAATTTCTTCGTTCAAATTCACCGCATCTTGCTCCCTGTATTGTAAAATCGAGCGATAAAAATCAGCCAACTTTTCTACGTAAGTTACTGCACTTTTGGGGTTTTCCTCAATGAGTGTTACCAGCGTATTAAAGGAGTTGAACAAAAAGTGGGGGTTAATTTGGCTTTTCAGGGTTTCATACTGGCTTTCCACTTTATCCTTTAGCAACAGCGCTTCTTTTTGCAATCGCCCTTCTCTTTTTTGCAAAAAATATCTTCCCAGCAAAATTGCCAACAAAATAGAGGCTCCAATAAACCAGCCCTGCAAATAGAGCGGAGGGCGAATCCTAAAGGCATAACTTGCTTGCTGTTCCGTAGAAGAAAATTGATTATTTTGAGAAGCCGTAACAACAAATTCATACCGTCCTGGTGGTAAATTAGAATATACCGCCTGGTGATCGCGAGTAGCAATCCAATCCTGGTCGAAACCTTTCAATTGATAATTAAAACGCACCTCTTCAGGATCACTGAGCCAGACCCCCTGAAAGCGAAAAATAAGGTTATTCTCATTCGACTTCAACACCGATTTGTGTTCAAAATCCAAGGGGTCCAAGTACACAGAAATTTGTTCAAGACGCAAGCGCGGCTGCTGCCGATATTTACCATAAAAAGGAGTGTAACAAAGCAACTGCCTTATTCCTCCAAGCCATACTTTGCCTTCCATATCGGTCGCTACAGCATTTAATGCCGGAGAAAAACTAGCCTCTTGGTAAAAATGATGATAATCAATCGTCTCTTCGGTAGCTACATCATACACCATCAAACCTCGCTGGTGCGTAATAAGAATATTGCCAAAATGATCACTCCCGATACCAATCACCTCGTTTCGGCCAAAAGTCAGCGGTTTTTTGGGTTTTTGGAAGCTTCCTTCTTCTAAATAGTAGAGCTGTTGATCATTGGTACTGATCCAAATTCGTCCACGACCATCTTCCGTAATAGCGTAAACAGCATTAATTGAAGTGCCATCCTTACTTTTCCTGAAAGTCTTAAGACTGCCGTCTTTTTGTACATAACTCACCCCGTGACCATCGGTACCAAACCAAACATTGCCTGCATGATCGATATGATTACAATACAGGAAATCCGTACCAATCGACTGGGTTGCTTCAGGCCTGTTAAAGCTAGGTAATCCTCCGGCGCTAGGCGATGGTGAATAATAGACGCCCCCCAAGGTAGCCAGCCAGATGCCATTAGCATCCCCAGTGATTGACAGGATACTGCCATTGCCTAAACCGTGAGTCGCTCCAATCTTTTGTATCTCCAGTTTTTCAGCATCCAATATAAACAAGCCTTCGCCAAAGGTTCCCAGCCATAATCGGTTTTGATGATCGACATACAAGCTGATGATATTCAAATCTGCTGCCAATCTATAAGGGACGAGCTCACCTCCGGAAGCTGGCCGATAGTAAAGTCCTTGCTGGCTACCTACCCAGATGCGGTTCTGCTCATCAATGGCAATGGCTTGGGTAGCAACGGGAAGGTTATCCCAATTGAGCAAGCGGGCTTGTACCCTGCAAAGGCCCTGATCATGAGAAAGCATCCACAACAAGCCTTCTTGGTCAAAGAGAAGTTCAACAATGCGTTGAGGTGGGTGCTCAATATTAGTTTTTTGGTAAACCACCTTTTGATCAGCAAGCGAAAAAACATATAGTCCCTGCTCTTCGGTACCTACCCAAAGTTGATTCCGATCTACCTTGGCCATCGTACTCACGATACCACCCGGCCAAAAATCTGGCAAATCTACCTTTATCTGGCTGTTTTCCAATTGGCAGTAAGCAATTCCTGCATCATAAGTACCTATCCAAACACCAGCGTAAGGATCAGCGAAAAGATGGGTAACAATATTATCGGGCAAACCATCTACGGTAGAAAAACTACGTACCTGTTTCTTACCTTCTTTCCAGGAAAGTAAACAAACACCTGCATCATTAGCCGCCCAAACCAGTCCAGCACGATCAATAACAAGGTCATAAATATCTTCACTTATCAGGCCTTCCTCTTTGCCAAATTGATAAAGTCTTCCTTTGCTATAGCAATAAACACCTTCACCATAGGTAGCTATCCACAATTGTCCCAAACTATCCTCCTGTATTGCTGTAATTTTGGCTTGAGGCCACCCTTCCTCGATTTCCCAAGGAGAGAACTGCCCAAACTCATCTTCATGAGCAATTTGCCCAGTGCTAAAACCAATCCATTTTCTTCCCGTTTTATCTTCAAAAATGGCACTAACATCTGAGGTATTAATGACCTCTTTGAGATCGACAGGCAGCGTGTTCTCGCCGTCATAAACCCAGCATCCAGCACTGGCTCCTACCCATAAGCTACCATCGAAAGATTGTAATAATGTGCTATAGTTTCCCTCTATCAAATCACTCTCCTCCGAAAGACAATCATAAGACAGGTATTGCGCGTTTGCTATCGAAATAACACCTGACAATAACAAAATACTCCATATACCAATTAGCTGCTTCAAGGGTTGCTCTTTTTTATCAATACTGCTGCAACCTCTACTTGTATAACCTCTGCAATTTTTTGATTGACAATTCTGGGAATAGTAATATTATGCTCATCTAGGCGAACGGAAAAGTTACTTGTAATACTAATACTGTTTCCTTTTACAACCAATGTACTTTTGATAATCCGTTCCCGCTCCACACCATGTACATTTAGAATCCCCTTGGCACGGATGACATACTCCCCATCTTTGCCAAAATCCACTTGTTCAATGATGCGGCCTTTGAAACTTGTCTGTGGAAAAAGAGTGCTCTCCAGGTAGTTTTCGTTAAAATGCTGCCGCTGTAATGGGCTGTTAAAACCATCAAACGAACTGATGTTTACGGCAAAAGCAAAGGTGTTTTCTTCAATATCTAGCACCCCTCGTAATTCCTCGGAGCTTGCCGCGATCATTTCCAAAGGAGCATCAGAAAGAAAACTCACTTTCCCTTCACGTGTTTGCCAGATTTCACGCTGACTTTGTGCTGGCGCTAAAAAAACAGTTGTCAGAAACAGGAAAAATAAGATTCGCATAGTATTAACTTAGTATTGCGCAGAAAATAAAACCGCATTTTATTTTCGTGCTGTTCCTTAAGACAGAAAATTAGTAAATTTCACTGATTGATAAAGGAAAAGGTTGGCTGAATAAGGACTTATTCTGGCTGAACGAGAAAAATTGACGGCTCATTACTTTTCCATCGACCTTAATTGGAAACGTATTTAAGAAGATGTCAATTCTTTCGTTGATCTCCTCTTTCTTTTCGCTTGATCCCGTATCTTGCAGTCAAAATAAAGCAGTTTTGATTCCATCTCCTACGTCTTCTTATCTCGATCAGTTAAACGATGTTCAGCGCCAGGCAGTTATCAACACCGATGGGCCCGTGCTCGTTGTGGCGGGGCCCGGTTCTGGTAAAACCAGGGTATTGACCTACCGCATCGCCTACCTCATTGAGCAGGGCGTTGCGCCTTGGGAAATTCTTGCGCTGACCTTTACCAACAAGGCCGCACGGGAGATGAAGGAACGTATAGAAAAAGTGGTAGGTCACCGTGCCAGCCGGGTGTGGGCAGGTACTTTTCACTCTTTATTTGCCCGTATTCTGCGGGTAGAAGCCGAGCACATTGGCTACCCCAGCAACTTTACGATCTACGATTCTGATGATAGCAAAAGCCTGGTCAAACTGCTGATCAAGGAAAATAACCTTAATACCGACACTTATAATGTAAACAGTGTTCGTCAACGTATTTCTTCCGCCAAAAGTAACCTCATCACCCCTAAGCTTTACCAGCAAAATGAAGAGTTGATGACCCAGGATCGCATGTCGCGGATGCCTGCTATGTATAAGCTCTACGCCGCTTATACTGCGCGTTGTAAGAAAGCAGGGGCCATGGATTTTGACGATCTGCTTTACCGTCTTTATGAACTACTACAAAGTAAGGAAGAGATATTGAAAAAATACCGCGAGAAGTTTCGCTACGTGCTCGTGGATGAGTTTCAGGATACCAACCATCTTCAATATGCCATCGTCCGTAAGCTCGTGCAGTATGATGGTAGCCCACGTAATATAAGTGTAGTCGGTGATGATGCACAATCCATCTACGCTTTCCGTGGTGCGACGATCCAGAATATCCTGGATTTTGAAAAGGACTTTCAGAAATACAATATTCAGGTCTTCAAATTAGAACAGAACTACCGCTCTACGGAGCATATTGTACAGGCCGCCAACGAGGTTATCACCAATAATAAGCGGCAGATTCAGAAGAAAATCTGGTCAGACAAAGGAACTGGTCAAAAGATTACAGTCATAAAAGCCACCACCGATAACGAAGAAGGAAAACGTATTGTAGACACAATTCTGGAGCAAAAAACGCGCAACCATCTGACCAATAAAGAAATAGCCATTCTTTATCGGACCAACTCACAAAGTCGAGTTTTTGAAGAATATTTACGACGCTACAACATTGCATACAGAGTTTTTGGAGGTCAGTCGTTCTACCAACGTAAAGAAGTAAAGGATCTCATCGGTTATCTCCGTGCTGTTGTCAACCCTAAAGATGAAGAAGCACTGCGCCGGATCATCAATTTCCCCAAAAGGGCCATTGGAAATACGACGGTGCAAAAGATAATGGACCTGGCCAACCACCAGAATATTAGCCTGTGGGATGCCATCAAGCAGTTTCCGGCTACGGGTCGCACTCGTAGTAATCTCAACGAATTTATTGACATCATTGAGAGTGCCCGCAAAAAGTTAGACAAAGCCGATGCCTTTGAGGTAGCGACGATGATATCCAAGCGGTCAAAACTAGAGGACTTTTATAAAAAGGATAACTCTATTGAGGGCATGAGCCGTCAGGAAAATTATCAATCCTTGCTGAATGGTATTCAGGCCTTCGTCGCGGAGGAAAAAACTGCGGGCGAGACGGAAGATACTCAGGACAAAGGATTGGCCAGCTATTTACAAAACATTGCCCTCTTGACGGATGCCGACGATAAGGATCCCGAAAATGCGGATAATGTGACCCTGATGTCGGTTCATGCGGCCAAAGGCCTGGAGTTTCGTTCCGTTTTTGTGTCTGGCCTGGAGGAAAAGCTTTTTCCCAGCTTCATGAGTATGGACACACCAGAGGGGCTGGATGAAGAGCGCCGTCTCTTTTATGTTGCCATAACCCGGGCGGAAGAATTTCTGACCTTGAGTTTTGCCAATGCCCGCTACCGTTTTGGTAAGATGAGCTATAACGAGCCCAGCCGTTTCCTAACAGAAATACCTGCTCATCATGTCACCAATACCGCCAACCTCAGCAGTGTGAGCAATGATGCCCGTACCCCTATGGGGCCACCTGCTGCTAGAGTGACAGGGCATTTCAAACGCAATCAAGCTGGCCCACTCAAACCGGTCATTGATCCTAAAGATTTCAAACCCAGCCCCAACGATCAGATTCGTGCAGGTATGATCGTCCTCCACCTTAAGTTTGGTAAAGGCAAGGTCGTCCACATCGACAACGGGATCGCCCAAATCCATTTCAAAGGCATTTCCAACCCTGAGAAGAAGATCATGTTGAAGTTTGCTAAGTTGCAGATTTTGGAATAAAACCAGTTTGTTGGTTTGGGGGGGTTGGGGGTTTCACTTCGCGGCTACTTCGTGGTGTTGATGGTTGATTGTTGCAGGTTGATTGGAAAAATTTGACATCTGCCACATCGGGATGCCGATGGCAAAACTTTACATCTTACATCACTAAATGTTCGTACTAAACGTAGCTTGGGCTTCAATAAAACCAGCCTTATCAAGAAGGTGTACTATTCCTTGATCTTCTCTGATTTCAGACGGGAGCGAATTAAAATCATTGATTGAAAGATAGCCTTTACCAATTCCTCTCCATTCAATCGACACAACTTTGTGATCTAGAGGATCTATTCTCTTCACTGTTTTTCCAAAAAATATCTCTTCGCCTCCAGGTAATTGCCCCGTCTCAAAAGAATATATGTTTTTCTTTCGATGAACTTCTATTTGCTCTCTGGTAGCTAAGTTGCACACGAAAATATTTTGAAAATCAACCTCTTCCCCCACGATGTCAAATTGAACGATTTGGGGAGGTAAATTTGAGTCGGCGATTAGCGTATTAGAACCAATATATAAACGTATGCAGATTAGTAGAAAAAGGCTAGTTAAAATTACAATGACAATTCTCATATAATGGTCAGTTGGGTAGTGATTTTATTGAATGACAAACCGCTGTTGATACAGCATTCCTTCAATTTCATATCGCAATAGGTATATGCCTGTAGGTAAGGCGCTCACGTCTAGTTGCTCATTACTTCCTTGGAATTCCCTCGACATTACCCGCTTCCCATCATAAGTGAATACCTGGTAATTGATCACTTTCGTTGCCAGCGAGGGAGGAATATCTAGCCGTATCCAACCATTCGTAGGGTTGGGGTAAAGGGTGAGCGCAGGAGCTTCCGTCAGGTCGTCGGCAGAAGTTGGGCCGCCACTTACGCGGTAGCGAACCAGCGCGAAGTTGGCATAACCAAATACGTATCCGTCATCTTTAGCTCGAAGAACTACGGGATAAGGTTGGGTACGGATGTGCTCTTCGCGGACAACCCATTCAAAATCTGCAACGGCCAAGTCGATATTGATAGAGGCTGGTTCTGCATAATAATCGAAGAGTCCGCTGGTGACACGCACGGCGGGTACGGTGGTGTTATCGTCTTGGGCAATCGCCTGAAAACGAACGGTATCACCAACGCTTACTTGCTGGATCACCGTGAGGGGCGTATTCAGCTGAAACGATGGTCGATCATTTTCTCCGTCTGTATCTTCTACGAAAAACTTCATGTCCCGCACCACCCTGTCCATGAGAACCCCGTTTCGGTAGCTGGAAACCTGGATAGCAAAAGTGTAAGTTCCTGCTTGATCAATCAAGGCATAGAAAGTTCCAGTTTCGGAATCAATCGTTGCCAGTGATCCAATACCAAAATAGTTGGGTACGGGGTCGTTTGGCCCCTGTTTAGGTACTACCAATTCGTAGACTAAACTGTCATCATCAATATCAAAAGCGTTGGGTAAGTGTAGGTACTCTTGCCCCTCAAAAGCATAGTTGGTGGGCGTTTCTAACAGTACAGGCAAGTGGTTATTTTCATAATCTTCGATCAAGGTAATTTCAGATTCAGTATACAGGTTAATACTTACTGAATTAGGAAAATTAACATTTAGGATACCGGCACCTCGGTTGGGGTTCTCTATAGATAATAAGTATCTATCCATCGTAGCATAAGTATGAGTCCCAGAATAGATGTACTTGATAAAATTTTCGTCTACTGGTGTACCATCGGGAATACCATCGCCATTGTTATCTGCATCATTTGAAATTTGCACATAATGCGCTGTTCCATCCCCCCAGGATAAGACCAGCGAATCTCGGAAAGAATCCGCTGGGGCTGTACGCCTGATATATACAACAATCGAGGCATCAATGGACAAAAGTCCCGTTTGCTGAGCTTGAATTTCTATGCCCCAAATATCAAAAGCGGTGGCCTGGCTGATATTCAGAAAGAAAAAGAAAAAGCATAGTGGTAAAAGTGACAGACGTACTAGTTGTTTCATTGTTCAGAGAAAATTGGATGAGGAAGGAATTCAGTTACTGTAATTTACGAAATAAGCGCTTAGTGAGCAATGTATTCAAGGAAGAAGGCTCTAAAATGGTGTGTAAAGCGGAGCTTGGAGCACGGCGGATCCCGATTCATCGGGAGAGCAGGACAATGGCTGTTCGCTGTCTCCCCTAAACATTACCCTCATTTTATAACCTTAGTATTGCGCAGAAAACAAGACGCTTGTTATGATAGGGATCTTCGCGCTTTAACTGATGATTGGGGCGTGATTCGGGTACTTTTGCTTGATTTTGTCCGCCTTGCCCCACGCCCGCCAGGGCGGGAACCCACCCATTCTATGGAGTAGATTCCATCCGGTTCACCACACACCGCCTGCTTTTACAAACAGGGGCACGCTTCTATACCTCCACTCTCAACGGAGTAGAGCCAGCATTGCGTAAAACTAAAACCTCTGATATTCCTCACTGACCATGTGAGGGGTAGAACCGATGAGTAGAAAAGAATGGGTCTATTCCTTTTACCTCGTAAAGGTAAGTCACCACACATTAAAACACAAATCTTTTATTAAAATAATTTTAAAAACAAAAACACCTCAATAAAACTTTACTAATTGTCTATTACCTTAGCGTGCTTAAAAAAATGTCAGAGAAGGAAAAAATCAATCAGCTAGAGGATGAGAAAATTGATGACCCTTGTGCTTTTAGTACTTAGCTTTCATGTATGCGCACAAGTCAACCACTGGGAAACCATTGTTTTCGAAACTGATGAATGGCACTACCTCCTCCCTTCTTCTCCTGTTGACGCCAACTGGGTGAACTTGAACTTTGATGATACCGCCTGGCTCACTGGCAACGGGGGTATTGGCTATGGCGACGATGATGACCAAACCACCATTACGCCTACCCTATCTTGCTTTATGCGCCTCCGGTTTGAGATCACCGACCTCGATCTCGTAAAACAAGCTTTACTTCAGTTTGACTACGATGATGGCATCGTCATTTATCTCAACGGCCAGGAAGTTGCTCGCCGAAATATAGCTGGCAGTGGCATCCCAGCTTTCAATCAAACCGCCATTGATGATCGGGAGGCGCTCCTTTATCAAGGCGGTGAACCGGAGCAAGTATTAATAGGAGGCCAACGATTGGCAACCCTCCTCAACGAAGGGGATAACGTACTCGCGGTGCAGGTTCACAACAAAGATGAAACGTCCAGCGACCTCAGTGCCAGAGTCTGGCTGCATGCTGGTATTAGCAATAATCGGCGTGACTATCGCCCTACAACAGGCATTTTTTCGCCGCCGGCCTTTAGCAGTACCAACCTCCCTCTTGTGATCATCAATACCAACGAAGAAATACCTGATGAGCCCAAAGTATTGGGCAATATGCAAATCATTCACAACGGCCCCGATCAGCGAAATTATCTTGGCGATTCGGGCAATGAGTACAATGGATTCATCGGCATCGAAATCAGGGGGTCTTCCTCGGCGATTTTCCCCAAAAAGTCATACGGGTTGGAAACGCGCGACGCACAAGGGGAAAACAACAATGTCTCCCTTTTTGGGATGCCTTCCGAAAACGACTGGATACTAAATGGCCCTTTCAGCGACAAAAGCCTATTGAGGAATGTACTCACTTTCGAGATGGGGCGACGCACCGGCCACTGGGTGCCACGCACCCAACTTTGCGAGGTTTTCATCAACGGCGATTACCGAGGGGTCTACGTCTTTATGGAAAAAATCAAACGTGACAATGGCAGGGTAGACATCGCCAAACTAACAGAGGACGATAACAGTGGTGACGAACTCACCGGCGGCTATATCGTCAAACTTGATAAAGAAACGGGCGGAGACGCTATCGCCTGGACATCGCCCTTCGCCCCCCTCAGTGGAAGCTTTCAAAACACCAACTACCTGCTCCATTATCCGGAGCTGCCAGATATTACCGACCAGCAATTGGAATACATCAGCAAGTATATTACTGATTTTGAATCTGCTATTTACAGCGAAAACCTTAATGACCCTACGACGGGCTACAAAAACTATATCGACGTAAATTCTTTCGTTGATTACATTCTTACTACCGAGTTGTGTAAAAACATTGATAGCTACCGCATCAGTACTTTTCTTTATAAAAAGAAAGACAGCAATGGGGGCAAACTCTACGCCGGGCCACTATGGGATTACAACCTCGCCTGGGGCAACGTCGATTATTGCGAAGCCAATCTAACCTCCGGCTGGGAGCTTGATTTCAACACGGCCTGCTCGGGAGACGCTTGGCTCAACCCTCCTTTCTGGGCTAGAATGATAACGGCTGACACCGCTTTCGCAAATGCTATGAACTGCCGCTGGCGAGAACTGCGCTCAGGCTCCTGGCATACAGATTCGATCATGGGTTTTATAGATGAGCAAGTAAGTTTTTTGGAGGAAGCGCAGCCCCGCAACTTCTCCCGCTGGCCTATTCTTGACGAATATGTTTGGCCCAATAACTTTGTCGGTAGCACCTACAATGAAGAAATTGATTATCTAAAAACCTGGACGCTTCAACGCCTCGATTTTATGGACCGTTTTATGTTTGGCAGTTGTAGCACGGGTACGCTGAACGACGATGAAATCTACATCCAGGCATTTCCAAATCCCGCCAGCGGGATACTCAATTTTGATATCTTTGGCGTTGGTGAAGGACAACAGCTGTATCTCTTCAATAGCCTCGGCCAATTGATCCATCAGCAAACAATCCTTACTCCTCGTGTCATGCTAGAAGTACAAAATCTACCAGCCGGAATGTATTTCTATGTTGTGGGAGATACCGACAACCGCATAGCGGAAGGGAAAATCATTATTCATTAATCTAAAAATATGCCCTCCTTTAAACGTATCGTAAAGATGACTTTCCGTCCCGAGGAAATAGATAACTTCCTTGAAGTATTTCACCAGAGCAGTGCCCATATTCGTGCCTTCCCTGGTTGCCTCCATCTGGAATTATGGCGCGGAAAAAGGCAGGAAAATGTGTTGTTTACCTTCAGTAAATGGGAGAGCGAAGAAGCGCTGGAAAACTATCGGCATTCCGATCTATTCCGCAACACCTGGGCCAAAACCAAACCTCTGTTCGCCGATAAAGCCGCTGCCTGGAGTGTGGATACGCTGGCGGAGCTTTTATAAAACGTCCTTTTACTTTTTCCAAATGTTTACCCCATGCCTGTTCTACAACTCGATCACTACGACATTGACATCTCCCCCATCGGTACCGACCATCTACGTTGGTTGGCTGCTCAGGAATTTGCCGGAATTGCTGTACTCACGGATGACAATACGGCCCAGCATTGCCTACCACTTATCAAGGAGCAATTAGCAGTTTTTCAACCGCATTACATCACCGTTCCAGCTGGTGAAAAGCATAAAACCTTGGAAACGTGCCAGCACATTTGGGAACAACTTTTCCAGGCTGGTGCTGGTCGCAACTGGTGCTTGCTCAACCTGGGGGGGGGCGTCATCGGAGACATGGGTGGCTTTTGTGCCGGCACTTTCAAGCGAGGCATGGACTTTATACAAATCCCCACTACCCTACTCTCTCAGGTAGACGCATCGGTAGGTGGCAAGCTCGGCATCGATTTTTATGGTGTCAAAAACAGCATCGGCCTCTTTCGTGATCCACGCGCTGTATGGGCGGATGCCCGTTTTTTTCAAACCCTTTCCGCCCGCGAACTCCGCTCTGGCTTCGCCGAAATCATCAAACACGCCCTTATCGCTGATGTACAACAATGGCAGGAACTGCAACAAATCACCCATCTCGAAAGCATTGATTGGAGCGAATGGGTAGCCCGCTCCGTATCCATCAAACAAGAGATTGTCAAGGAAGACCCTCACGAAAAAGGCATCCGCAAGGCCCTCAATTTTGGCCACACCATCGGTCATGCTATCGAAAGCTACTTCCTGGAAACAGCGACGCCCCTACTCCACGGGGAAGCCATCGCCGCAGGGATGATCTGCGAAGCTTGGCTATCGGCAAAACAGCTCGGCCTCAGCAAGCCCAAACTTACCGCCATCACAGATTACTTCCTAACTATTTATGGCCACCAAGCCATTCCCGAAGGCATCGACGAACTCCTCCTCTCTACCATGCGGCAGGATAAGAAAAACGAAGATACACGCATCAATTTCAGCCTGATCCCTGCTGCGGGAAAGGTAGCCGTCAACCAAACAGCTACAGAAGAGGAGATTGTGGGGAGTTTGGTGTATTATCGGGCGTTGGGGTGAGGGGAAAAGGCTACACGACAATGAGCAAGAAACAACTAATGAAAAAACTGAGCTTCCTATTTCTTCCATTTTGCTTTACGCTCAGTGTTAATCAATGTCTTTCTCAAGTTGTTCAAGTTAGACTAGATAGGATTGAAATAAAAGAATACGATACGATCTATATAGCAATACAACCTTTATTTAGTAATGATACCTTGGAAATAATTCCTATAACAAGTACGGATAACGAATTTACTATTGACTATAAATTTGCTACTGGTGACAATATACTCAGCTTTGAATATACAAATGAAGCCTTTTCTTTTGAAATAGAGCTTGAGGCACAAAAAACAGACAGAACCAATTTACTGAATTCGGCAAATGGCGTTTGGTATTTCCACAGAGTGGCTGATAAAGAACAGCGAAGAGTGAGAAGAATTAAGTTAAATTATTGTGGATTTAAAGATTCACTCTTTTGGAATTATAGAGATGAACCGATTACTCTTGAACGTAATGGTGGAGTAGTACTAGCAAACGAGATAGGTAAAGCTGATTTTCATGCCTGTGTAACTGATCCAGTCAGCTATAATAGTAACAAACAAGTGTCATCTTGTCCCTCCCGGTGGTTTGTAAATTATGGTTCGCCTCAATTACTCATCAAGGTCGATAATTCAGGGCAAACTATGTACACGTTTAGAATTAAGAAGAATAGAATGATCTTAAATCAAGTAGATTTTGATGAAAATGGGTATAGTATAAGAGGCAGAAGATATATTCTAAAGAAAAAAAGAAAGTAATTCTAATCCCAGAAATGATGATACCTAGATGTGGGCTGTTAAACGAAATAGCTAGAGGTCTTTTACTAAAAATACGGAGCCACTAAAAAAACAATGCGATATACCGACCTGAGTAAAGCGGATATTGAAAAATTATAAATAGTTTTGCTTCTTGTGACCATCTACATCGTCGAGCGAAAACCATTACACAATGGCCAAGAAGAAGCAGCAGAAAAAGAAAGAGAAGAAAGAAAAAAAAGTCAGTTACAACCGCCAACCCGAGGAACTCAGCCTCCGCGAATGGCAAGTTAAACTGCGCCAACAATATGGCCAACAGCAGGAATTTAAGCTCACCAATACGGGGGAGCATCCTGTTTGGTCTGATTTTAAGGTTTTCAACCCCGAGGGGAGCTCCAGCTACCGGGTGGCTATCCGCGGAGAGCAAACCTTCGATAACTACTGCGATTGTTACGATTATAAGGTGAGTGGCTTGGGTACTTGTAAACACATCGAATGGGCGCTGCACAAACTGGCCCATACTTACGGCAACAAACAACATTTCAAGAAACCACCACTCGTGGGCGAATACAGTTCCGTCTACCTTCACTATGGCGAACAACGCACCCTCAGAATCAGGATCGGCACCGAAGCTCAGGAAGAATTTACTGCTTTAGCACAAAAATATTTCGACGACGATGGTATCTTCTTTCCTCATGCCTACCTCGCTTTTGACGAATTCCTACAGCAGGCTCAAGCCATCAGCAGTACCTTCCGCTGCTACCAGGATGCCCTCGCCTGGGTCATCGACCAACGGGAAGACCAGCGCCGCGCACAACGGATAACCACACTAGCAAGCCAACCCAATAGTCTCGACGGCCTCATCAAAGCCAAGCTTTACGATTACCAGCGCGAAGGTGTGCTTTTTGCAGCCCAGGCTGGCCGCTGCCTATTGGCCGACGAAATGGGCCTTGGCAAAACCATCCAGGCATTGGCTACCGCCGAACTGTATCGCCGGGAATATCAGATCAACACCGTTTTCATCATCTGCCCCACCTCTCTCAAGTACCAGTGGCGGGCCGAAATCGAAAAATTCACCGATAGTACCGTCATTGTTGTAGAAGGTTCTCAAAAGAAAAGAACCGAACAGTACGCCGAGGAAGCCTTCTACAAAATTCTCACCTACAATGTCGTCGTTCGGGATTTGCACCTCATCAATCAGCAACAGCCCGATTTCATAATTCTCGACGAGGCACAGCGGATCAAAAATTGGGATACCAAAATCTCGCGGGCCGTCAAACAACTCCAGGCTCCCTTCCGATTGGCACTCACGGGTACGCCTTTGGAAAACAAGTTGGAAGACCTCTACTCCATCGTTCAGTTTCTGGATCAATTTCTACTGGGGCCACTTTATCTCTTGTTGTATCGCCATCAGGTCAAGGAAGAAAACGGCATCATCATCGGTTATCGCAACCTCGACCAGATCACCAAAAAACTTAGCAGCTTAATGCTGCGCCGTCGCAAGAAGGATGTCCTCAAACAACTCCCAAAGCGGGTCGACAAGCACCTTTTCGTGCCCATGACGCCACAGCAACGGAGTATGCACAGCGGCTACGAAAATGATGTCGCACAGATTGTTGCAAAATGGAAGCGGCTAAATTTCCTCACCGAAGCTGATCGCCTGCGGCTCATGAGTTGTCTTCAACTGATGCGCATGTCCTGCAACAGTACCTTCCTGGTGGATCAACAAACCCGCTACGATACCAAGATCGACGAGCTTTTCTATATCCTGGAAGAGCGCCTCGCGGAACCTCATGAAAGTGTCGTTATCTTCAGCCAATGGTCGCGCATGACCAAGCTGATTGCTGGCGAGCTGGAACAGCAAGGCATCCCCTTCGTTCACCTCCACGGCGGTGTGCCCAGTGCCCAACGCGGGCCACTACTCGACCGCTTCCGGGAAGACGACGACTGCCGCGTTTTTCTCTCTACCGATGCCGGCGGCCTGGGCCTCAACCTGCAAAAGGCCAGCCTCGTCATCAATATGGACCTTCCGTGGAACCCTGCCGTCCTCGAACAACGTATTGCCCGCGCTTACCGCATGGGACAGAAGAAAGGAGTACAAGTGATCAACCTGGTTTCCGAAAAAACCATCGAGCACCGGATGCTCTTCACCCTCAACTTCAAGTCGGCACTCGCGCAGGCGGTATTGGAAGCCACCGAAAAGGATGTCTTCATGGACAAAAACCGCTTTGAGGAATTTATGGAACGCCTTCAGGTCGTCACCACCACCGATGTCGGCGAACCGGCCACCGATGACAATTCTTCCATCCACGAAGAAAATCTCGAACGCCCTTCTCCCGCTCAGGAAGATACGCTTGATCCCGCAGAAACCCTCGTTGAGGAATGGTGGGAAGCCGACGAAGACAAAACCTCTGTTTCTTCCGTTCCTGTAACCAACAGCCAAGAAGGTACTCGCCAGCCCTCGGCATCTGCTACCGCCAATGCTGGCGGGCCACAGCAATTGGTCAATGATGGTATCAGTTTCCTCAGTCGTTTGACTCAAACGCTTAGCAACCCCGCTGCTACCGAGCAATTGGTCAACAGCCTCGTTAAAAAAGACGAAAAAACAGGAGAAACCTACCTCAAAATTCCGGTAGAAAATGCAGACATTGTCCAAAATGGATTGAAGCTACTGAGTGGTTTGCTTGGCAAATTGGGGTAGAGAGTTCTACCAAATACCTAGTACCCAAAAAAAACCTACTCACTTCGCAACGACTTCAAAGGATGCGCAAGCGCGGCCTTAATGCTTTGATACCCCACCGTCAGAAAAGCAATGGCCAACGCCAGGATGCCCGCTAAGGCAAAAACACCACCGTTTAGCGTTATCCGGTAGGCAAAATCCTCCAACCATTGGTTCATGATCCACCAGGCAAGAGGGCAAGCCAACACGTAGGCCACTGCTACCAGTTTTATAAAGTCCTTCGACAAAAGCTGCACCAAACTTGCTACAGAAGCCCCCAGTACTTTACGTACACCAATTTCTTTGGTGCGCTGCTCTGTGGCAAAAACCGTCAAGCCAAACAGCCCCAGGCAGGCTACAAATATGGTCAGGCCAGCAAAAACAGCGAGCAAAACACCTACTCTTCTTTCCGCTTTGTAGGTTTCGTAAATTCTTTCATCCAAAAACAAAGCATCAAAGGGCAGCTCAGTAGTCAGGGCCGTCCAGTTCTTTTTGAGGTCAGCTAGCAAAGTAGCTACATCATCCGTTTGTACTTTCAAGATAGCAGAACCACTATTTCCCCCCAGCACCATTACTAAAGGTGAAATCTGCTCGTGCAACGATTTGAAATGAAAATCTTCTACGACTCCAAGTACCTGATAGCTTGTTTTCTCCCCTTGGTTATTGGCATACACCACTTGCTGCCCCAGCGCTTCCTCGTCCTTCCAACCAAAAGCAAGCGCACTGGCTTCGTTCAGGATGATCCCACTAGCGTCTGTCGCCATTTCAGCAGAAAAATTGCGGCCCGCTACCAGTTTCATATTCAGCGTAGGCAGGTAGTGCTCGTCTACATCGTAACGCAGCGTTTTTACCATCTGGGTATTGTCATGGGCTTGTGTCAGGAAAAAATTGTTGTTGTAAGAAGGCCCCGCTGGCAAGTAACCAGAGTAGCTGGCACTTACCACACGCGGATCCTGCGCAAGCTGTTGCCGAAAAACCTCCTCACTATCCCCCAACGCCCACAGTTCTGGCACCACCAATACCGCAGAGGTATCATAGCCCAATTTAGCATCCTGGATAAATTGCAACTGCCGAAAAACGACACCTGTACAAATCATCAGGGCTATCGTAAGAAAAAACTGGAAGACCACCAGCCCTTGCCGCAGACTCACGCTTTTATTCCCAATACCTAAACTTCCTTTCAATATTACCGAAGGACGAAAAGACGACAGGAAAAACGCCGGATAACTCCCCGCCAGCGTACCCACCAATAACCCAAACAACAACAAGCCCGGCACCAGCCACTGTATCGGTAGTGAGTTTAAACTCAAGTGCTTATCCGCAACTTCATTAAACAAAGGTAATGCCAGGGAAACCAAAACAATCGCCATCGCCAAACTAAGCATCGCAAGCAGGATAGATTCCAGCAAAAACTGCCAAATCAAATCCCGCTTCCTCGATCCCATCACCTTACGAACGCCCACCTCTTTGGCTCGCTTAGAGGCCCCAGCCGTAGAAATGTTCATGAAGTTGATACAAGCAATAAACAGCATAAACAGCGCAATGGCACCAAAAATATAGAGGTAACGGATATCTCCATGCGGAGATAAATCAAAAGCAAAATCCGAATAGAGGTGAATATCCGTCAAGGGCTGCAAAAACAAGCCTAAATCATTGCCTGCCGCCCGAAATTCTTCAATTCCCATCCCCATCGCTTGCTTCATTTGCGGACCAGCGTACTTATCGAAAACTGTCGGTAATTTTGCTTCTAATTCCTTATAATCATACCCCTCCGGCAACACCAAATAGGTGTAAAATTCCGAGGTCATCCAAGATGGCTTCCGAGCCTCTTCAAGACCAGACATGGCAATAAAAATATCAAATTGAAAATGAGAATTTTCCGGTATCTCTTTCATCACACCGGTTACTTTGTGGGGCTCACCTCCGTTCTTAAAATCAAGGGTTTTCCCCAACGGATTCTCTCCACCAAAGAACTTTTCAGCTACGGCTTCAGAAATCACAATCGAATTGGGTTCCACCAAAGCCGTTGCGGCATCACCACTTATCAACGGTAACGTAAACACCGAAAAGAAATCAGCATCTACCAAAGCAGCTTCGTGTGTTTTATAAGTTTCTTCTCCATGAATAATCGTAGGCCTACCAGCTACTCTCAAACGGGTAGCGGCTTCCACTTCCGGAAATTCATCCTTCAGCGCTTCTGCTACCGGTGGCATCACATTGGCCTCGTTCAGCTTTTCTCCCTGCACCATCCCCTTAAAGATCACCCGCACTATACGGTCTGCCTTCTCATGGTAGCGGTCAAAACTCCATTCATACTGTACAAACAGTAGTATAAGCAGACAAGTAGCAATACCAATCGCCAACCCGGAAATATTGATAAACGACATTACTTTACTACGTCTCAGGTTGCGGAGCGCTATTTTCAGGTAGTTTTTAATCATTGCTTTTGGCTTTTGTCTGTACTAATGGTTCCCCGTCATTTATGGCAGGTACTATCCATTCACCTAAAGGGCGAAGAACCTTCATTTAACGATACTCACAATAGTTTCAATTATCATTCCAGCATACAAATCTATTGATAATCAGCAATTTAAGAAAAACACACCACCACTAAACCTCACTCTAGTGTTCAATAACGAACAATCTTGGTATAAAAATGAACAGTCTCCGCACGCGCTCCAATAGACCTAGCACCCTATACCTTTTACCTTGTACCCTGAGGTTTTCTAGTCCAGTTCACTGATAATAAAGCATTTAAACAAACCTCACTTATTAGGGCGCTCCCCTGCGGGTCAGGCTGTGCGCAGCTCCCTTTGGTCGGCCCGGGCTGCTGCGCCAGCCCGGTCTACCCTTGGCAGGGTCCTGCTACCATCCTTAGCGCAAAAAAAATTAAGAAAACTTTAAGATATTCGTAGGAAAATCGGCATGTTACTTTAGTCTAATGCCAGAGTCCAAAGGACAGAAACGCTCTAAAGTATTCTGCTATAAGTGAGCAATTATACATTAGACAACTTCAAACAAATATTCACGTCAAAAAACATTCAATAATGAAAATGACCAAATTCGCAATCTTCAGTCTAGCCATTCTTTTCACCTTCAGCTTGCAAGCACAAGACAAAGGCAATACCAGCACAGCTCCTGCTACGATGGATAAAATGGAAGCGCCACTTCGCCAGGGGCCAAGCCCTGAGCAGCGTGCTGCAAAAATGGAAGAACGCCACCAGGCAATGGTAGAAAAACTCGGCCTTTCAGAAGAGCAGGCTACCGCCTTTAAAGGTATCAACGAAAAATACCGCGACCAACTGAAAGAAGCTCGTGCCAACGCCGGAGAAGATCGTAGAGCCAACGGCCAGCAAATGAAAGCCATTCGCGATGCCCAGAAAGCAGAACTTCAGGCGGTTCTTACGCCAGAACAATTTGAGATGCTCGAAGCAGAGCAGGCAGCAGCTAAAAGCGAACGCCGTGGTCAGCCTCGCCAAAAGCGGGCATCCCAAGATGGTGGCAACAACTAAGCGCTTGTAAAATGCTCCTTTAGCCAATAAGGAATAGTGCAATATCAGATTGCCAATGCAACCCTTCTTTATTTCACTTTAGTTGAAATGGAGAAGGGTTTTTTATTAGGGTTCTATCAACTGGTTTTGTACATTAGATTTTTTCCACCGATATGCCTCCGTAGAACAAATCTATTAACGCAAGCATCTACTAAAGCGTACTTTTACCAAAAATCACAAGCTATGAGAACCTACCTGATACTAAGCCTTTTTGTTTGGGGCTTTATGGCCTGTCAAGCAGATACTTCCTCCTCCAATACTTCTGAGACGGAGCAAACTGCAATCACAAAAAACACCCACCTTACCGATAGTATTGTCCAAAGCTACCAACAACAACTTACAACCAGGGAAGAGGTTTTTCCATTAAACTGCAACCCCGAAGCTGGCAAGATCAACCCTGCTGATGGCGCTCCCAAAGACACCCTCTTTTTTCTTTTCCGCGAACAGCTCAAAACCATTGTTGCCAATAAAGATATTTTTGCGCTCTTGCCCTTTGTTAGTGAAAACATCAAAACGGGTTTTGGTGCAGAAGGTGGCCTCCAGGATTTTATCCGTATGTGGGAATTAGACAGCCCAGATAAAATTCCCAACTCTACCCTTTGGCCTACCCTCGAAAGTTTGCTTGCCTTGGGCGGGCAATTCCACAACTATGACAAAGCCCCTTACTTCGAGGCTCCCTACCTTGGTCCCTGCTGGCCACACACCGCCGAACCTTACGAGTTTGGTGCCGTCATTGGTGCTGGCGTTCGCCTACGTTCCAGCCCCGGCCTGAGTACCAAAATCATAAAAACGCTGTCCTATGACCTCGTGGAATACCTGGAAACAACACCCACCCAGGAAACCATTGGCGGAGAAACACACCCCTGGATAAAAGTCCGCTTAGCCGATGGTATGGAAGGGTTCCTCTACGGAAAATTCTACCGCTCACCATTGGATTTCCGCGCCGGTTTCCAAAAAAATGAAGCTGGACAGTGGCAAATGGTGCTGCTAGTAGCGGGAGATTGAGTGGGTTCAATGGTTGTTGGTTGATGGTTGATTGGTTGTTGTCGGGATAACCATTGCGCAAATTTTCCTATTTTGGCAACAATTCTCACATTACAAAAGATGCCGTGCCACTGAGGCTCAGTAGCACGGCATCTTTTGTAATCAATTCATCTATCCGTCCTTAATTATGAAGCCATTTTTTACCAATGACGCTATTGTTTTCGGTATCCTGATGCTGGCCCTGGCCTTTGTATTCACTACCGCTAGTAGCGACAAAAAAGCCTGGAAACGATTTTACACTTTCGTTCCAGCTATTTTGCTGTGCTATTTTATCCCGGCCATTCTGCACTGGCCTCTTAACCTTATTGCCTACGACTGGTTTGAGCCTGGCATCTACGACCTGGCCAAAGAACTAGGGGTAAACCTACCGGCCAAAGCTTCGGTGGCCGAAATCGAAAAACTATTTGGCCAAGCGGGTATTGATGAAGCCGTTTACAAAGAATACAAGGGAGGCTCCCGACTCTATTTTGTCGCCAGTCGCTACCTCTTACCAGCCAGTTTGATCTGGCTTTGCCTGAGCATCGACCTCAAAGGTATTATGCGCTTGGGTTCAAAGGCCATTATCATGTTCCTCACGGCTACACTCGGAATTGTTATCGGCGGCCCCATTGCACTTATTATTCTCACTTATTTATTCCCTAACCTGGTAGGGTTTTCTCCCGACGAGCTATGGCGTGGCCTCAGTACCATTGCAGGTAGCTGGATTGGAGGTGGAGCCAACCAAACAGCCATGAAAGAAATTTTCGAGGTCAAAGGAAGTGTCTTCGCTTCTATGGTAGTCGTTGATATAGTGGTGGCCAATATATGGATGGGCTTCCTGCTTTACGGCGCAAAAATTTCCGACCGCATCGACGCCCGCCTCAAAGCAGATAATACCGCTATTAAAGACCTGGAAAAGAAAGTGGCGGAATACCAGGATAAGATCAAGAAAATCCCCACAGCTACAGACCTATATGTTTTGTTGGCCGTAGGCTTCGGAGGGGTGGCCCTTTCTCATTGGGGATCAGAGCTCATCACTGGCTGGCTGGAACCATTTGCAGACAGCCTTAAAGCAGCCGGTCTCAACTCTTTATTAAGTGGGTTCTTCTGGCTGGTTGTCATTTCCACAACAATTGGCTTGGCCCTATCTTTTACAAAATTCCGCGAGCTGGAAGGCATCGGAGCTTCCCGCTGGGGCAGTATATTTATCTATATACTCGTTGCCACCATCGGTATGCACATGGCCCTTGGGGATATTGTCAACAACCTGGGTCTTTTTGCTATTGGTGCAATCTGGATGCTCGTTCATGTCATCTTACTGCTCTTTGTTGCCTGGCTCATCAAAGCGCCCTTCTTCTTCGTTGCCGTAGGCTCACAAGCCAATGTCGGTGGAGCAGCCTCTGCACCTATTGTTGCCTCTGCCTTTAGTCCAGCCCTTGCACCAGTGGGTGTATTAATGGCTGTGTTAGGCTACGCACTAGGTACTTATGGTGCCCTTATTTGTGCTTATTTAATGCAAGCAGCAGTAAGTTAGCCCTAAAAAATCAAGCAAAATACAGGTGCATATAGCACCCATTAAGAGATCAGTAATTCAACCGCAATTACTGATCTCTATTTTTTTAAATCATCAACAAAAACATCAAAATAATATCAATTTTGTAAATATTAATTTTATTTATTAAAATATTTGCAACAAACCAGCACTTGCTTTAAATTTGTCACATCATCAGTAGAAAGATACTGATTTCAAAGTCGGAAGTGGGAAATCGAAAGTCGGAAGTAAAAGTGCTTCAGCTTTAAGTTTTCCCTCCGATTTTACAAAACGTCGGATAAAGACCGCGGAATTCGGAACCTAAACACTTCCGACCTCCCACTTCTGACCTCCGACTTCAACACACTGTGAGGTGATGAAACTGGCAGCCATGCCCTCTTGTCTCGAGGGTGGGGAGCTAGGAATAAACAGGGTAAAACTCTGAACA
>NZ_JBOEFX010000116.1:5606-41464 GCF_050633125.1 Lewinella sp. | reverse complement strand
CCTTCAATGCTACTTGGCGAGCATGAGCTTGGCCCAATTTTTCCGAACAAACATTGCCAAAACATACTCCTTCTACTTGCTCTGTCGTCAGGCCAGCTGCTTCTAAAGCGCCTTTAATGGCTGTAGAACCCAACTCTATAGCGGATAAACTTGAAAGGACCCCACCGAAACTTCCTAGTGGTGTGCGGAGTGCCGATACGATATATACTTCTTGCATCTTAATAAAAATTTGGTTGAATGGTTAAGAGCTTGTTTGGGACTTGTTCCTACTGCAAAACAAGCTCTAAGGGGCTGCAAAGGTAAGTGTTATTCCTTTTATATAAAGGTAACGCTTGGGATTTGTTAAAGATCACGACAAATAAAAGGTGGTTGACTTACTTAGCAAACATTTAGCTCACATTGAAGATTTCTATGTTGAAGCTGTCTAAAATTTTCTCGCTCATTTACACCAAAAAAAACTTAGACAGTTTCTACTAAATCTAGTAGGTTTAGTAGCTTAGTCCCTCAAACTTGACCAAGTTGTTTATGAAATACGTACTCCAGTTCTCCGTTTTTTTGACCCTAAATATACTTGGTTGTCCATTAATTTATAGCCAGACCCAAGTCGTCACTGTTGGAAATACCGCCGATGCTGATCCTGTTTTTTTTGAAGCACTACAAGGGTTTCTTGCTTCAGCGGATGAACAAACAACTTTGATTATCAATGGAGACCTCACGGATCACAAATGCCATGACCAACATAAAGAACACGATTTTTCACATCTGCAACTGCTGCTTGATGTTGTCAAAGCCAATCCTCATATAAAAAGTTACCTTCTTCCAGGTGATAGAGATTGGGCCTCCTCTGGCAAGGTGGGCTGGGAGTGTGTAAAAGTCTTGGAGGAATATATAGAAGACCAAGACATTGACAACCTCCGCTGGACCCTTGATCAGGGCTGCCCTGGGCCTGATGTAGAAAAGCTCTCCTCTTCTACCCTGCTCATTACCCTTAATACACAGTGGTGGAACCATCCTCATCGTAAGCCTACCCCCTCTGATGCTGTTTGCGACTATTCAGAGCCCTCTATTGTGATGGAGGAAATCCATGATGCCGTAGAAGAAAACCTGGATAAGAACATCATCATTGCCGGGCATTTCCCATTACAATCACAAGGAAGATATGGTGGCGAGTTTCCTATTAGTGATCATTTCTCTACTCCCATTCTAGGCAGTTTCAAAATTGCTTACCGGCAGAATATTGGTGGCCCAAAAGACCTCCACAATCAATACTACGAGCCTTTTTTGGACGAAATGAAGGACATTGCCTCCCAAAATCAAGGTATTTTCTTCCTTGGCGGGCATGAGCCTAATCAACAACTCATCGGTTACAGCGGCAATTACATTGTCAATAGTGGCGCGCCCAGCAAAGGAAGGTGGGTAGCGAAACACAAGCCCGCTATTTTCACCAGTACACTTCCCGGGTTCACGGTGTTAACTTTTGAAGCTAACGGACAAGCCAGTTATCAATTCTATGAGGTTTTAGAAGATGGTATCATTTTGTCGAAAAACCTTATGCTATTTGATCAGGCCTGCAATCCTGTCACAGGTTCCAATGTTCCGGCCAACCCCAATTATCAGCCTTGTTTCAAAGAAGTAGACTCACTGGCCCTCATCAAACCAGAACTTGCAGCTACGGTTCTTACGGAAGGCGGAAACAGCTATGGAGCAAGCAAAACCAAACGCTTCTTCTTAGGAGATCACTATCGGGCAACCTGGCTAGCCCCCGTAGTAGTACCGGTGCTTGACCTCGACACGATAAAAAGTGGACTGTGGCCAACCAAACGCGGCGGTGGGCGGCAAACAAAGTCTCTAAAACTGGAAACTGCAATTGGAGAACGCTTTGTCTTCCGGTCGGTAGACAAAGATCCTGCCGGTGCCTTGAACCTGGAGCTACGCAATACGATCATCGCCGATATTACAAGGGATCAGACCAGTACACAACACCCTTATGGTGCACTACCTGTAGCTTCTTTACTTAACGAAGTAGATATTCTACATGCTTCTCCAAAGCTTTATGTACTAGGTAATATTCCCCGTTTGGGAAGATTCAGAGGAGATTACGGCAATATGCTTGGCATGCTGGAAGAACGTCCCCAAAATGCAAAATCGAATCGGACAGGAACTTTTGGAGCTGACAAAATCTACAAAAGTTTCGAACTCTTTGATAAACGCTACGACGATCAAGACTTAAAAATCAACCATCATGAATTTGTCCGCGCACGCCTTTTTGACATCCTCATCGGCGACTGGAGCAAGCATGAAGACAACTGGAAATGGGCCGTTTTCAAGCAAGACAAAGACCAGCTACTCGTGCGCCCTATCCCTCGGGATCGCGACCATGCTTTTTCTCAACTAGATGGTTTTATCCCTTGGTTGGCCAGCCGCCGGTGGGCAGTGCCTAATCTTGAGCATTTTGATTATGAAATTCAGGATGTACGATCCCTCACTTACCAAGCTCGACACATGGATCGACTGTTACTCAGTCCGCTGAGTAGAGAAGATTTCCTGAAGGAAGTGAGCTTTCTACAACAGCATATTGGCCCACAGGAAATACAAGCGGCCATTCAAACGCTGCCAGAGGAAACTCTTGCCCTTTCGGGGAATACCATTGCCAGCAAACTTGATCAGCGTATCCAAGACCTCGAAGAATATGCGAATACCTATTATGAACTCCATGCCAAGGTAGTAGACGTTGTAGGCACCAACAAAGAAGAACATTTCCTCATCACTCGCCTGCCCAATGCCAACACCCGCGTGACCGTAACTGACCCAAAAGGAGACCAACGAGGGCGCGTTCTTTACGATCGCCTGTTCTGGCCTTCTGAAACCAAAGAAATACGCATCTATGGCCTGGGTGATGATGATACTTTTGAAATAACAGGTACCAGTTCCAGAGCAATTACCGTCCGTATTATTGGTGGCCCTGGCAAAGATGATATCATTGACAGCGGTGATAACGGAAGCAACACAAGCATATTGGTTTACGAGAATGATCCTGATGCGAAAATCATCTTAAACAAAGGAAGCAAGCAGGTAAAAAACTGGCGAGACGAGCTCTATTTTTATCAGCGAGACGCCTATGAATACAACAGCTATCTACCATTGGCTAACCTTACGTTTAACTCTTTCTCGGGCGTAACATTAGGAACAGGAATCACTTTTACGCAAAGGAGTTTTACCCGTCGTGATTACAGTAGTAAACACAGTATCCGTGGAGCCGTAAGTACACTAAGTAATATTAGTTTGCAATACGCAGCCGACTGGCACCACGTATTGCACAAGTGGGATGTGCTAGCTGAAGCAAATGTTGAACGCCCTTCTTTTTACAACTTCTTCTTTGGCCTGGGTAACAACAGTACAAAAGACGACGATGCTTTTCGCGATGGCTTCAACCAGATACGGCTGCGGAGGGTAGACTTCAGTAGTACACTTCGCCGAAAATTTCGCCGCCAGAGCGAATTTACCCTGCAAATGGGCTACGAAAACAACGAAACCGTTGAGACAGAGAATACCATCCTTGATACAACAACCCCTTTCTATGGCACCGGAGACTTGAGCTGGTTCTATCTCCGCCCAAACCTCACCATCGATTTGCGAGACCATCAGGTATTCCCATCTAAAGGTATGCGATTAATGGCTGGTCAAGAATGGACTAAAGGTACCGAAGCTGAATTTGGGATCACCAGTGCTGCCGGAGAATTTTTTCTAAGCACGCGCCGCTTTCCGATTACTTTAGCTGCCCGCATTGGTTGGGCAGAAAGCCAAGGCAAAGTGCCTTTCTACAAACTTCCCAGCATTGGTCAACAAGAGGGATTACGAGGGTTCCGGCGCAACCGATTTACCGGTGATGGCTACTTCTATTACAATACCGAGTTGCGCTGTCCGGTGGCACTATGGCGCAATGCCTTCCTGCCTGTAGTCGTCGGGATAAGAGCTTTTTATGACAATGGCTACGTGACGATGGACGAAACGCCTAAACCCGATTTCAAACAAGCGTATGGTGGAGGTCTCTATATTATCCCGCTCTCTAGGTCTTATACCTTGTCGGTACTCTTCGGGTTTTCAGACGAAGAATCGGGCATAATTGATTTGAATCTGGGGACGAATTTTTGATGGGCTTTTGATATTTTTTTGAACCACCAAAGGCACTTAAGGGGAGTATCTTAAAGATGGTATTGCAAGAAGTACAAATCCAAAATACAACTAACAAGCACTAACTGCTTCATCATGCCTGTCTTTTTAGCCTTATTTCTTCTTTCCACTTCAGTCCATTTGGCAATTCCTTTTCTGTGAATTCAATGTGAATCACTCGTCGATTTTGTTGATTTTCTGTTCTTTTCGAGGAATGCAGAATTAAAGGCTTCATTATTATCACTCCGCCTTTATTGACTTCACAGATTCGCTCTACCCCAGCTTTATTCTTCACCCATTCCTTTATATCGATTACTCCTTGATTATGAGATTTTTCAATTACTCTCAAAGCACCATTTTCTTTCATGCAATCATCTAAATGAATTCTTATCGTAAAAATACTTTCTAACATTTCTATATCTGGCTGAACAACAACTCTTTCATCTTTTATTCTCCAATTCTTAAAGAATAAGGTTTCTTTCTTTTCTGTCAGGTTAATTGTCAAATCTTGATGCCAGTTTACAATCCAATTTGCACTTGGAGGTTTATCAAAATAGATAGATTTAATAGACTTATTACATTTTGGAGAAACCCTCTCTATAATCTCCATCAGTTTTTTTGTAAAAACCTTATTAGAAACATCGGGATGATCTAACAAAAACTCCCGTATCCCAAACTTATTTTCAAGATTTTTGGACTCCGTTATTTCTAAAATGGTATTTACTTCTTTTGTAGAATAAACGGCTTCAATTATTTCATAACCTTCTTGATTTAACTTGAATTCTTGTTTCATTTTTCTTACTTGCTGCTAACTTACTTTGCACAAAAAGACTATATGCCTTTGGTGGTTCATCTTTTCTATTCCCGCAACCCTCATACCATCTGCACCACCAAGCCATTGCGCATACGCGGTTCAAACCAAGTGCTTTTTGGGGGTAAGACCAGGCCGTGATCAATCACACGAAAGAAAGCCTCCCAACTGAGCGGGTGTAGGCAGAAAGCGACAGCAGGGCGGTTTTCACAAGCCTCTACCAGAGCCGTCAGACCAGCAGGGCCTTCGACGTATTTGATGCGCTTATCGTTGCGAATGTCTTCTAATCCAAGGACTTTTTGCAGGAGATAATAATTCAACATAGAGACATCGAGCGTTGGCAGGCCAGCATCAATATTTTTCTTTAGCGTCTCCGACCGCCAGCGGAGAAGGAACCACTCTTCTTGAATGAACATCGTAAGTTCATGCTGTCCCTTGGGCTGACGAGCCGTTGGAAGAGGCTCCACATCTGCAAATTGCGAGATACGGGCCATCAGGGCCAACCAACTCAAATCGGGGTTGGTGTTTTTCACTACCCGATTGAAATTGTGAATCTGTAGTGCAGTACTTGGGAAAAGTGCACACATAAGGTAGCCAAAAGGGTTGGGTTCGTGGTGCTCTTCCCGTTGCTGATACAAACGTGCGATGGCACTAAAGCGGTGGTGGCCATCTGCGATATAAGTATTAAGAATATACCTACCGAAGTAGTACTGTATTTGTTCTATCTCTTGGGGTTCAGTGATGGCCCAAAAACGGTGTGTTTCCTCGGGGTCAGCTAAATGCAACTCCTGAAAAGGTGCATGAATTTGAGCGTGTGCCGCCAAAAGATCAGCCAGCGCCTGGTGGTGCCTATGCGCTAACAATACCGGTTTGACAACCGCTCCTCGTTGATGTAAAAGCTCCGCTTGCCTTACCTCTTTAGCGACCAGGGTATGCTCATGTCGACGAACCCGCTCTTCGAGATAATCCTGGATAGAAACTGCCGCAATCAAGCCTGTACGCTCCTGACCATTTGACTTGACTTGATAGATATACATGGCTGGCGACTGAGGAGCTGAAAAATACTCCTTCTCGTAAAACACTTTAAAATCTTCCTTAACAGAGGCCAGAAAGGCAGCTAAATCGGGAATTTGCTCTGGGCGAGAGAAGGTAGCGGCAAAAGGGCGTACAACCATGGTCGAATTATTGATTCTCTAAGAAGGGAATTATTTGGTGTGCGCAAGATAAGAGCTTGTGGGGAAATCGGAAATAAGAATCGAAAACTTGTGTACAGGGCAAAAAAAGAAAGTGCAGTAAACTGCACTTTCAAAATAGAAAACTAAACCCCAGTTATTAATCTTAAACTGATTTTTACGCTTGCTAAAAGTAGATGATGATGGAGCAAGCTGTAAACAGTATTTCTTTTTACGAAACGATTTTTGATAATCGTTTTCGCAAGTTACCCTTCCTTAACGGGGATACCTTTTGTATATTGTCATAAAGATAAAAAAAAATTGCGCTTCTAAAACCAAAGGGAATTAATTCCTGATCGGTAACTTTGTTCCATCCACAAAAAAAGAATCAACTTATGTCATTAGTATCTTTGGATTCCAGCGTACAGGCAAACATCAACCAATGGTTGAACGGAAATTACGATGAAAAAAGTAAACAATACATTCGTCAGCTGATTGAGGAGGAAAAGTATACGGAGCTAACAGATAGCTTTTATAAAGACTTAGAGTTTGGTACGGGTGGAATCCGGGGTATCATGGGTGTTGGATCCAACAGGATCAATAAATACACCCTTGGCATGGCGACTCAGGGCCTGAGTAACTACCTGTTGCAGCTATACCCTGACCAAGAGATAAAAGTGGCTATCGCACACGATTGTCGCAACGATTCCGACACTTTTGCCCGCTTGGTAGCAGAAGTCTTTTCGGCTAACGGCATCTACGTTTATTTCTTTAACGGTTTACGTCCTACTCCCGAATTATCATTTGCAATCAGAGAACTTGGTTGCAAAAGTGGGGTGATGATTACGGCCTCACATAATCCCAAAGAGTACAACGGCTACAAAGCTTACGGTGAAGATGGAGGGCAACTTACTGGTCCTCACGATGTAAATGTCATGGCCGAAGTAGATAAAATCAACAGCGTCGATGAGATCAAGTTTGCCCCTCAGGAAGACAAGATCGAAACCATCGGCAAGGAGATGGACGAACAATACCTCGCGGCATTGCTTAAGCTTTCCATCTCGCGCGATGCCATCAAAAGGCAACACGACCTACCTATCGTCTTCTCCCCTATTCACGGAACAGGCGGTGTGATGGTACCACCTGCGTTGGAGCAATTTGGATTTACCAATGTTCATCTTGTAAAAGAACAAATGGTCGTAGATGGCAACTTCCCTACGGTCATTTATCCCAACCCTGAAGAAAAAGAAGCCCTCACCATGGCCATGGACCAGGCGAAAGCCAAAGGTGCCGAACTGGTGATGGCTACTGACCCTGATGCTGACCGTGTAGGAATTGCCGTACGCAATAATGACGGAGAATTTATTCTCCTGAATGGTAATCAAACTGCAGCACTGCTGATCAATTATGTGATGACAGCCTGGGAGGAAAGTGGTAAACTGACCGGTAAAGAATACGTGATCAAAACGATCGTAACGTCTTACCTCATTGATAAGATGGCCGAATCCAAAGGCATCGAGTGTTTCAATACGCTCACCGGATTCAAGTGGATTGGTAAAATCATGACGGAGCTTGAAGGGAAAAAGACCTTCCTTGCTGGTGGAGAAGAAAGTTACGGCTTACTGGTAGGCGAGCACGCTCGCGACAAAGATGCTGTTATTTCTTGTGCTATGATTGCCGAAATGGCCGCCTTCTACAAGGATCAAGGGCGTAGCATTTACGATGCGCTATTGGATATTTATGTAGAATACGGCTGTTACAAGGAAAAACTAATTGCCATCACCAAGAAAGGCAAAAGCGGCGCTGAGGAAATTGCAGCACTGATGGACAAGTATCGTAAAGACCCACCACTTGTCCTTGGAGGTTCACAGGTAACCACGATCATGGATTACGCAAGTAGCACCGCGCACCACGTCGCTGACGGAAGCACTGCGCCCATTGACTTACCAAGCTCCAATGTTTTACAGTTCTTCACCGAAGATGGCAGCATCATTTCTGCTCGCCCGTCAGGAACAGAACCGAAGATCAAATTCTACTGTAGCGTCAATGCTCCCTTAAATGATAAAAGCCAGTTTCCCAATGTAGAGCAAGAACTGGACACGAAGCTGGACATTATTATGAAGGATTTGGGGGTGTGAAAAATGGTTGATGGTTGATGGTTGGTGGTTGGTGGTTGGTGGTAAAATCTATTTTGGGGGTGTAAGGGTTCCGTTTATCTAAAACAACTTTCACACCTTTACACTTACCCAACTCTTACACCATCACACACATTTATCCAACCTTTGACCTGGCCACGCCTACGGCATACACTAAAAAGTATTATTGTAAATAATTTCAATTCTGCAAGATTCCTACCAACATCAAGGGCAACGACGGCAACTCGTGAAAGTGCTACGTGAGAAGGGTATCCGTGATGAGCGGGTGCTGGAGGCTATTGGTCGGGTACCTCGGCATTTCTTTTTGGAAAAAGCCTTTGTCGATTGGGCCTACCAAGACAAACCGTTTCCTATTGGCTGTGAACAAACGATCTCTCAGCCTTACACTGTTGGTTTCCAAAGTAGCTTACTGGAGGTAAACAAGCGAGACAAAGTACTGGAAATCGGTACAGGCAGCGGCTACCAAGCTGCTGTTCTGGCCTTACTTGGCGGGCGTGTTTTCACTATTGAGCGGCATCGCCCGCTGCACTTGAAGGCCAAAAAGATGCTCCAGCTATTGGGGCTAAAAGGAGTACGTTGCTATCATCGCGATGGATACAAAGGCCTGCCAGAAATGGCCCCCTTTCACCGAATAATCGTCACGGCAGGAGCACCGGAAGTACCGGAAGCCTTAAAAGAACAGTTGGCCATTGGAGGGATGCTGGTCATTCCCGTTGGAGACAAAGATCAACGTATGCTACGTATCATTCGTCGGGGGAAAGCCGAATGGGAAACCGAAGATCACGGAGATTTCAGGTTTGTACCCTTTTTGCCGGGGACGGCTTAGGGGTGCGGACAGGTGCGACTTCAGGTGCGGGGTGCGGGGTGCGGGGTGCGGGGTGCGGAAAATTCCGACTTCCGACTTCCGACTTCCGACTTTTTAAGTGAAGGGGGTTAGACGTTGCGGTGCAACGGCTCTTCCGTTACGTTCCATACGATAATTGATCGATCATCGCTGGCACTTGCAAAATAAGGAGTACCCGGCACCCACAACAATCGGTTCACACTGTTGACATGACCGCCATCACGGGCTGCATCCAGGGTTTTTATCAACTTATAGGTATTCGTATCCCAGATGCGGATAGTTTTATCCCTGCTCGCCGTGAGCAAGTATTTACCATCTGGGCTAGTAAGCAGGTGATTAATAGTGTACCAGTGGGCGGGTTGAGAATTGAGCAAAGCCGTTGGTGCTCCCTCCTCCCCTAGTTGCCATACTTTTAGCAAAGCGTCTCGGCTACCACTGAAGAACTTATTATTCTCTTTGGGGTGTTCCTGAAGACAAAAAACGGAATTTTCGTGAGCTGCTGCAATTTTTTCCTTGATGGAAAAATCAGTAACGTCCAGACGGTAAATATGGTGATCACTAGCCCCAACGAGCCACTCTGCTGCTTCCTCCCGATATACTGCCGTCCGTAAAGCCTTATTACTGAGCTGTAAACTTTCCACACTGCTCTGCCGCAAGGTATCCCAACGTGTAATGACACCATCCCCCCCTAAAGTTATCAGTTGATCACCGGCTACGACTACCCCATAAGTACCTTTACGATGATGTGCCAAATGCCGATTTGGGCGGTCTTCAGACAGATTCAGCCAGTGAACACCACCATTCATATCACCAGCAACAAGGGTATTGGTGACAGGTAAATACGCAAGACTAAAAACCTGGGTATCCACCTTGGCGATCAGCTGCCCCAGCAATTCTTCTCCTTCGCTAGCACCATTGAGCGACCATTGCACGATCCAACCATCTCCCGCTGCCGAAAGGAAAGTCCCTGGCTGAGGCCCAGGTACCAAGGCGTAGATCGCTGCATTGTGGCCAGTCAGTTGATGAACTTTGCGAATATTGAGTGGAGACATGATCTTTTAGTAATTCCTGAGTGTGAATAGAAGTGCTGGTGACAAATCTAAACAAACATCGATAATTTGAAGCTCGAAGAGGATTGTTACTTGTTAACCTTTGTGGAGTGAGATAGTTCTGATGATAGTGAATTTTCATTGGAGGCAGTGTTATCGGCGGACCCTGGAGGGTCAACCCACCCAGGCCTCAGTCGCCGTCGACCATCCCCAAAACCATGGGGCATGGCCATAGTACTTTATGCACTCACCGAAGCGAGTGCCACGCAATATCCAAACTTATACCTCTGAATGCCCCAAGAAATGGGGGTAGTTACCTATGATGGGGAATAATTCCATCGCAAATATAGAAAATTTTGTTTTTATTTCAAAATAAAGAAACATTAAAAAACATTTCACACCTCTTTGCTTACCATTAACTCCTTTTTCTTCCATTTTGACGTATCTTCTTTTGCGAAGGCCGCGAGGCCCGGAGCACGAGGCGCGGCAGCGACTAAGGACAAGCTGGTGAAGTGGTAGTGCGCAGCGCAGCAAGCACTAAGAACGGAACAAGCGGTAGCTAGCGCAGCGCAGCTATGGCCCCAAAGTATAAAAAACTAATCATCCCCCAACTGCTTAAGTAGCCATTCCTTCTCTGTCAGGATCGTCTCCTGAAGAATCCGATCACGGAGTTTCGTTCGTTGCAACTTGCTGCCCAACTGAGCTTTGAGTAACTGTCGGGTAAACCGAATGAGGTTACGGTAGTTGGTTCTGTGGTAGGTGATACCCTCTTTCCGGCGTAGGTAATTCTGAAAAGCGTCAAGGTGACTCTGTAGTACTTCCCATTCTTCTAGTTCAAAATAGATCTTGAGCAGTAAGGTTCGCGCGCCCAGGTTGAGCAATGGATCATGATAATTGGCCTGTTGAAGGAGGGGCAATGCTTCGTCATAACGCTGGCCCGCATAGGCAATTTTGGCGCGATTGAAGTGATACATCCGGTCTCGAAAGCGACGCTCCAGCTTGTTGGTCCATTCTTCGATGAATGCTTCCGCCCAAGTCAACTCACCAATTTGAAGGGCGGTCGTCACTATATTATGGTAGGTGAAACGCGATAGCACACCATTGCGCAAGAGGTAGCCCTGCTCCAGGCCGTTGCGGTAAAGCTCCATCACCTTGGGAAAGTAACTCCGCTGGCCTTCGTTGACCTGCCGCACCCCAAAATTGATGGCCAATAGATAAAGGTCACGCGCTTCTTCTTCCGGAAATAAGGCGCTATATGTAAAAAGTGTTTGGGTAAACTGCTGAAAGACCTTCTCATCGGTAGGAGATTGCAATACCTGTATCCCAAAGTAATAGAGCGACAAGGCAGGCTCGCGTGTAAGTGTCGCTTCATCGAGTTGCTCAATAAAACGGTCTAGTGCCGTAGGCTGATAGCCCCACTTGTAGAGTTGCTCGTGATTGAAAAGCCACATGTTCTGCCTCAGCTTCAGCGCCAGAAAGGCTTTATCGAAGGACTCACTGAGGAGCGCAAAATTATCATTCTGTTCTGGTCGCCGCGAAAACGCCTGACGGTAAGCTGCTTCCTGATGGCGATAATTATGCAACCAGTACTCGGCATTACGCAAGGGCTGCTTTTCCAAAATACGCTTTGACCCTTTTAAAAAACGTTCGTGCAGCTGAATATCGGCACGAGACCTCAACTGGTTAGCAACCTTCATCTTTACCTCAAAGTCATCAGCAAGGGTCATTTCTACCGCAATAAACTGTTCAATGAGCTTAGACAAGTAACTCATCAAAAGGCGTAATTTCTGGTCATTGAAATCGTCGTCACCGTAAACCCAACGCCAAAGTTCTATTTTCGTAGGGGCTCCCTCATCAACTAAAAAAGGGCAAAAACCATTAAACAAAGACAATACATCCTCTCGCTGATTGAAATAGGGAGATGTCAAAAATTGCCGAAATGCGGTCAATTCTCTTTTATTTAGCTGCATTAATAGTTGAAACAACTGCGAGTCAAAAACACTCTCCCCTCTATTGTCCATATTTTGATCATTTTCAACACACGCAATATCAAACTTTTAAACATAAACTACACCATAAAGTACTCTACAATTACTATTTTTTGTCTTTGTAATTACCCTTGATTTACATCACTTTTGCATTGTAAGTTTTAATAATAGGTTAAAATACCTATCTATTTAATTAGAATCCCAGAACAAAAACTTCAATCATGAAAAGCAAAAACGAACTATTAACTTTTTTCTTCTTACTGCTTTTTGGCACTTCTTTCCTACAAGCACAGGATTGTGACAACGATGTTATTGGCCCCGTCGTCATTTGCAACACCGACTTTAACCTCGTTGCCACCGCAGGTAGCGGCATCACGCTTTCTACTACCGACATCGTCGAAAGTTCTTTCGATGATTGTGGGCCGGTAACGCTACGTTTAACCACCCCTACCGACGATACAGGCACACCTCCTGCAACAACTTCGGTAACAATTCCTCCCGCCATTGGCACTTACTACGTGATTGCCTATGCCATTGACCCCTCCGGCAACTGGAGCACATGCTTCAGTGAAATCAATGTCATCGGCGTCAACGACGGTGATTGCAGCGATGATAACGAATCACCAGAAATTTTCTGCATCAATGGCCTGGTAGCAAGCCTCAACTCCAGTACTGGAACGGCCACCATCTTCGCCCAAGATATTATCCAAAGCTTTACGGAAAACTGTGATGCTTCTCCCGATTTCAGTATCAATCTCGTTGCTGAAAGCACAGGTGCTCCGCAAAACGAAATAGATATCACCTTTAACGCCGCTGCAGAATACCCGGTAGAAGTATGGGCCGTTGACGATGCTGGAAATGCCACCTTTTGCACCACTTACGTTGAAATAATTGAAGGTATCGACGATCCTTGTGATAACGACGAGGAGTCGCCTGTAACTATATGTGAAAACGGCCTCACCCTGAGTGCCATCCCTGATTTCGGGGTCATCCTATGGGCACAAGATATTGATGAAGGTTCTTACGATAACTGTGGAAACGTGCAGCTAACCATCAATCTCGAGGCCGATAACACGGGTACTCCTCCTACCACTACCTCCTTGCAACTTCCTCCTGTTATTGATGATTACGTAGTAGTGATTTATGCCGAAGACGCCAGTGGCAATTTCAGTAGCTGCTTTGCCAGCGTGAGTGTTATCGATCTGAATAATGACGATTGTACCACCGATGACGAAGCTCCCGTAATCACTTGTGAGCCTTCACCCATTGCGACCATCAACCCAGGTGCCAGTGCTACTTTTGTCAACGCTTTTGAGCTTTTAGATATCTACGCCGACAATTGTACCGTCACTCCTACCCTTAGCCTCAACTTGCTCGTTGAAAGCACGGGTGCTCCTTCTTCCAACTTTGAAATGGCCTTCTCCGAAACCGGCGAATATCCCGTTGAAGTTTGGGCCACCGACAACTTTGGCAATAGCAGTTCCTGTGTGACCGTTGTGACTGTCAATTCACTGGGCGGCGACTGTGAAAACGACAATATCGCGCCGACACCTATTTGCACCAGCCAGATCAATGTATACGCCAACCCAAGCGAAGACCTCGTCATCTGGGCCGAAGACATCGACGCAGGGAGCTTCGACTGGTGTAGTGATGTAGAGCTTCGTATCATATTAGAAGCCGACTCAGATGGTACTTTGCCGCCCGAAGGGCCTATAACTATCCCTTCAATTGCAGGCAATTACCCTGTTGAAATGTGGGTAGTCGACGCCAGCGGAAACGCCAACTACTGCCTCAGTGTAATCACTGTCGAAGGCGTACTCAGCCTCTTTACCGGCCAAGTTTACCTGGATGACAACGAAAACTGTGACCTGGATACCGACGAAACAGGCCTCGGCGGCTGGCAAGTCCTTATCTCCAGTACCAACTCCAACCGCACCTTCCTCGCCACCACCAACACGGAAGGTACTTATACCGCCTTCCTCAACTGGTCTGGCGATGATTTGATCAATGTAGAAGTCCAGCTTCTCCTGCCTGCAGGCGTTACCTCTGGTTGTGTATCCAGCATTACCGTTCCCGAAGTCACCGAATCCATTAATACCATCGATTTCCCGGCGATATTAATCAATGACTGTACGTATCTCACCGTTGATGTATCAGCACCCTTCCTGCGGCGTTGCTTTGACAACCAACTGTACCTGAACTACGCCAACTACTCAAACCTGACGGCGGAAGATGCCTCCATCACCATTGACTTGGACCCCTTCATGACCTTGATGGATGCTGATGTGCCCTTCACCGATTTGGGCAATGGACAGTACCAACTCGACTTAGGCACCATTGCTCCGGCGAGCGCTGGGCTAATCAACCTTACCGTTGGCCTGAGTTGCGAAGCCACCCTGGGAGCTACCCATTGCGTACAGGCAGCTATTCTTCCTTTCACTTGTATTCCCGCCACCAGCTTCGCCGAGCTTACGGTCTCCGGCGATTGCGACCCTGGCAGTGGTCAAGTGAATTTCACTATCGCCAATACCGGTACCAGTGATATGGCCGCCGCTCAGAATTACCGCATCGTTGAAGATGTTATCATGTACATGAACCAAACACCTCTCCAACTGGATGCAGGGCAAAGTGAAGCCATCAGCTTCCCTGCCAATGGTTCTACTTGGCGACTTGAGATCGAGCAAGACAACAGCTACCCATTCGGCGGTATCGCAGCAGATTTCGTAGAGGGCTGTGGCGGCTTCACCCCTGGTATTGCCACCCAATTCCTACTGGAAAACACCAAGCCAAATGTTGACCAGCTCTGTATCGAAAACATCGGCTCTTGGGACCCCAACGACAAGCAAGCCCTGCCCCGTGGCTACGGCGATCAGCATTTCATCGAAGCCAACACGCCACTAGAGTACCTCATTCGTTTCCAAAATACAGGCACCGATACGGCTTTCACTATACGCATCGAAGACCAAATCAGCGAGCATCTCGATATCAGCAGCCTCGTACCCGGCGCGTCCAGCCACCCCTACCGCATGGAGTTGAAAGAAGATGGCCAACTGCTCTTCCACTTCGACGATATCATGCTGCCAGACAGTACCATCAACTTCGAGGCATCCAACGGCTTTGTGCAGTTCTCTATTCGCCAGCTTCCTGACAACCCCATTGGCACCATCATTGAAAACACCGCCGATATCTACTTTGATTTCAACGAGGCAGTCGTCACCAATACGGTCAGCCATACCATCGGCGAAAACTTTATACTCGTAAGCACACAAGAGATTCTCGTACCAGGCCTCAGCTTCAGCGTAGCCCCTAACCCCTTACAAACCTCCAGTTTAATTACCCTACAAGGGCTAGACATCAACGATGGCCAATGCCTGATTTACGACACACAAGGTCGCCTAATCAGTCAGCATGCTTTCAGTGGACAACAGCTAAGCCTTGATCGAGACGTTTTCACCCAAGGCGGCCTCTACTTCTTCCGCCTATTTGACGGACAGCGGCCCCTCGCCCAAGGCAAGTTGATTGTAAAATGATGATTAAGTAGTTCTCGAAATTAACCCCATTGACATTTGTTAGCACCTTGTTATGGCGCTTACATCCTAAATTCCAAGTTTGCACCAGCCTCATCCATCTCGGGTGAGGCTGCTTTTTTTTGCATCACCGCCACCCGTTGCCGGGGGCGGCCGGGCTATTCGCTATAATATCCTCGCTGCGCTGCGGGTATTCCGCTACTATCCCTTGCTGTTACGCGCCTACCGGCCCGTCGCGCTCCGGGCCCTGCCCTTCGCGTTAGGTTTAGGCATTGTTATTGGCATTTTGAGAATGGATGCCGTTCATGAATGTGGACCTATTTTTTGGAACTATCTTTCATAGATACTATTTTGTGTAGAGACGCGAACATCAAAAATGAACCATTTTTGCGGTATTATTGTACAAATAAATATTGCGATGCTTCTTCACTAACATCAAGTAGACATTACAGTCCAACGTTTCTATAAACTACAACTACAATTTGCGAAAATTTGCCATCTCTGATCTCCACGGCTGTCGCCTCACTTTCGAGGCATTGATCAGCAAAATCGGGCTTACTCCCGACGATGAACTCTATCTGCTAGGCGACTATATCGACCGCGGCCCTGATAGCAAGGGCGTCATTGATTTTATCTGGCACCTTCAGGAATCTGGATACCCCGTCTATTGTCTTCGCGGTAATCACGAACAGATGTTACTCGACTTATATAACGACCGCTCTTCTTTCCGTGATCGTGGTGACCACCACTTACTGAATAGCTTTGGGGTATCTCATGCTAAAAATATCCCCTCTAAATATATCAAATGGATGAACCAGCTCGACTACTATTTTGAAGTCGATGGATACATCCTTGTTCATGCTGGCCTCAACTTCAATACCACCAACCCACTCAGTGATTATCATGCCATGCTTTGGCTCCGCAACTGGCGCGCCAATATCGACCGACAGTGGCTCAATGGCCGCATCGTCGTCCATGGTCACACGCCCATTAAAACGGAGGCTATAAAACTTTACCTGCAGGCCGCCGATACCACGCCCGACATCTTCATCGACAACGGCTGTGCCTTCACTCACATCGATGGCCTGGGCAAACTGTGCACACTCGAACTGACGGAGCGAAAATTGACTTTTCAGGAGTTTATTGGGTAGGTTTCACCAATCGCCATCACCCATACCAGCATATACCCTTCTTCAGAGCGCTCGTAGAAAACGTCGAAATCCAACTCCTCATCGTCTTTCACGACCTTCCCGGTTGTTTGCCCTTTAACAGCTTCGTAAACGAAAGGTTCCACTTTGATGTGATCAATAAAATCAAGCTGCCTGCGGCCGTGGGCTTTGTAAAGTGCTTCTTTGGCTCCCCAGTAAAAATGCAGCTGATCCAACTGATATTCCGGGCGAATACTTGCTGCTTCAAGTGGGCACAAAAACTTGTGCGCCAAGCGCGTAATCTTGGGCACCATAAACTGAATATCAATACCACAAAGCACGGGTGCCGCTATTGCTGCTGCCAAACCGTGAGAATGAGAAATCGAAATATGCCAATCCGAACCTTCTAAACGTGGTTTGCCATGTTCGTCCTTCACGAAGGCGGCACGCTTCACACGGCCAGACATCTTATGAACCAACTGGCGGGCAGCCAGCCATTCCGTCCGACGGCGACCTTTTAGTTCGCCTAATTGACGTAATTCCAGTGGGTAAAGCAACAGTTCTTCCATAAACCAATGCTCAGGTTCATCGATCTCCCAAATACCAAGTTCAGCTTCAGGAATAAGAATATCGTGGCGAAGTAAAGGCATGGAATAAAGGTAAATGTTTTTGCTTATTTTAGTCCATACTCTCAAAATTCAATAAACATCATGCGCTTATTTATTCTGATTTGCTTATTTCCATTGGTACTACCAGCTCAACAAATATCCACAACAGAGCCTTCTTTACGAAATTTTCTCCAGCGAAATAACATCCAGCTGGGCATTTTCGCTCAGCGAGATGCCTCTCCTCACTCAATTTACACGTTCAAAGCGGCGGACCTTATTCCCAATCTTCGACGCAAAGGACTCTTGGGAATAGCGATTTCCTGTCAGCCGTTTGAGGAACTTCCTTTTCTACAGCTACAGCTTCGCTTTGGCTACGAACCTATAGAACATACTGGAGACAACCTAGATATTGGTAGCAATCGGTTCGGGGGCAACTTCACCGAACAAATCAGTTACGACCACTGGCAACTCGCCACTGGTTTTCAATTGGAGGTGATGCCTACCTACCGCTGCTCTCCCTTTTTTGGGGCACACTACCTACTGGTAATTCCGGATAATTTGAGGTACATCGCTCAACGCGATTTTGATCCTGATGTAGATGTGCCCGTGTATACAGAATTAAATGGCGGAGGAAAGTTAAGTCAGGGTTGGGAAATCAATACCGGCTTACGATTGTATATTGCAAAACACTGGAATATTAAGTTGAGTATCTACTACTCCGAACTAGACACCCGCATGAATTGGCCTTTACTGGTTAGTAGAAGATTTTCAGGAAATAAGCTGTTGATCACTGAAACCATCGGGGTTATGCTCGCTACACAGTATCGTTGGTAATAAACGGCATATTAGGCCAACCATTCGGAGCATCCTTCCCGTCTAACACACCAAACCAATAACGCCATTAAACTAAAGTTATGAAAGCCATAATTTTTGCAATCTCTCTCGCCACTTTCCTCCTATTTAGCTGTGATGATAAAACGATAACCATCCCTACTTGTGACGACTGTAATTTCACCTGCCTTGATGCTAACGAAGCCGATGTGATTACCAACGCCTGCCTTGACAACTATCAATGTACCTTCAGCGTCACTCCTCAATCTAAAGTCAATACCGATGAGCAAGAAGGACGATCCGGTGGCGACCAAAATGTCTTTCAGATGATCAATGACACGGAAGGGAGTGCGGCCGCTATAGATGACGAATTCACCAGTATATTAGTCTTTGAACTAGACGAATCTCAAAACAGTTTCTCTGTTGAGGACAATGAACTGACAGGCATGAAGACACATTATCGAAGAATATGCTATTGCGGCGAAACCGAATTTAAAACAATCAATTCCGGTTGCCTTCAAGGAGAGAAACAACCCGATGGAAGCTGGTTTATCCAAGGCAACTTAAATGTCGCTTACGGCTTTGATAATGTCGAGGTGAAAGTAGAAGCACTATTCGTTAAATAATGGTTGATGTTAGCGCTTTTTCAGAACACTACACACAAGAATATTATCTTTGCAGCGCTTAGCTGGACTTTCGGCATCTTGCCGAATTTGTAAAGGGATGCGAGGCGATTGCATCGCCACTTTGAGTAAAGCGTAGAGAGACTTTAATAAAGGCTAGTAGAAACGTCTTATAAATTTTCCAACATCGGCTTTTTTAATCGAAGTTGGGAATAGTGCCTAATCTTTTACTACCCTTTACCCCGAGGGCGCGAAGCAGCCCGCATCTTTCTACATACTTTTGCAAAGTCCAGCGCTTCATCAAAAAACGCTTCCATTTGACACCCGCTGCCATCACTGCCGAATTACAGGAACTTCAGAAATTACTCGCGCTGGAAAAGGCAGCTGATCTGGAATACCACCGAAAAAAGATCCAAAGCCTACCGTTGGAAAAGCGCGTCAAAGAGGGTTATTCCTGGTACGGCGGGGTCACGGTCACCAAATCCGGTTACACCATTGGCAATCGGGCTTATGTCATCATTGAACGGCCACTTCCACACACTCCGGATCAGTTTCGGGCAGGTAAAACGGTCAGTCTATTCACCAAGCAACCTTCCGTTCATAAACCCGAACAGAGTGGTATCATCCAATTTACGGATCGGGCCCGGATGAAGATTGTCCTCAACTCCTCCGACTTACCGGAGTGGCTGGGCTTAGGCCTCATTGGTGTAGACCTACTCTTCGATGACCGTACTTATCGAGAGATGGAAAAGGCCGTCAAACACGTCATCGAGGCGCGCGGAAATCGCCTGGCAGAGTTGCGTGATGTGATCCTCGGCAGAACACAAGCCCAATATCGAGAAGTCAATGAATTTCTTCGCAGCGAACAGCTCAACGACTCTCAGAATGCTGCCCTTAGAGATGTCATTGGCTCTTTCGAACTCACTGTTGTGCACGGCCCTCCGGGTACGGGCAAAACCACAACCCTCGTGCAGGTTGTCAAACAATTGCTACAAGCTGAGGCTACCGTTTTGGTTACGGCACCTAGTAATACGGCTGTTGATTTACTTACGGAGCGCCTTGCCAAGGAAGGCCTCAATGTAGTTCGTATCGGGAACCTCAGCCGAGTAGACGAAGAGGTTCTCCACCAAACCCTCGACTATCAAATCGCCCATCACCCCGATAGTAAACAAATCAAGAAACTAAAGATTGAAGCTGCCGAATTGCGCCGTAAAGCCAAGCAGTTTAAACGTAAATTTGGGGCCGAACAACGCCAGAGCAGAGGCCAGATGTTTCGCGAAGCCGGAGAAATAAACGGTTGGGCCAACCAGCTGGAACAACGCCTGTTGGACAACTTGATCGATGGCGCTCAAGTGATCACGTGTACCTTGGTTGGTGCAGCCAATAATGTATTGGGCAATCGCACCTTCCGTACCGTAGTCATCGACGAAGCCGCACAAGCCCTTGAACCTGCTACCTGGATACCGATCATTCGGGGCGCGAGGGTCGTGCTCACCGGCGACCCTTTTCAGCTTCCTCCTACCATCAAAAGCCACGAGGCTCGCCGTGGTGGACTGGAAATCACACTCATCGAAAAAGCCCTTCGCCGACAGGCGCATACCAGCTTGCTTCGAACCCAGTATCGTATGCACGAAACCATCATGAACTTCTCAAATCAGCAGTTCTATGATGGGCAATTACTAGCCGCTCCTCAGGTAGCACAACAAACGCTGCTAAAAGACCCCGAGCCTCCCGTCATCTTTATCGACACCGCTGGCACCGACTTTCAGGAACAAGTGCAAGATGCTTATCAAAGCCGCTACAATGAGGGGGAATTTCAAATCCTATGCGAACATCTCTATACTCTGCTTGAACATTGTTACGCTCACGAAATTTTGCCACTCCCCAGTATAGCTCTCATCTCTCCTTACCGCGAGCAAGTCATGATGATGAAAAAAGCCGTTAAAAACGATGAGCGGCTGGCAAACGTTCCTATTACCATCAACACCATCGACGGCTTCCAAGGGCAAGAACGTGACGTAGTCTACATCAGCCTGGTTCGTTCCAACTCAAAAACAGAAATTGGCTTCCTCAAAGATTATCGCCGTATGAATGTGGCCATGACTCGGGCACGCCACAAACTAGTCATCGTTGGCGACAGTGCTACTATCGGCAACGATGACTTTTATTCTGCTTTTCTAGAATATTGTGAAACACACGGCACTTACCGTACTGCTTGGGAATTTATGGCTTAGCGTTTCTCTAAACGAAACAGGTCCTTACGGCGGTCCTTCAAATTTCGCACACTACCAAACTTGTTAAGCTCCCGCAGCAGCCCCAAGTCCACATCCGCAAGCAGAATCATCTCCGTATTGGGCGTCGCTTCGGCTTTGATACCATTGGAAGGAAAAGCAAAATCGCAAGGTGTAAACACCATCGACTGCGCATATTGAATATCCATGTTATGCACCTTTGGCAGGTTGCCAACACTTCCGGCAATAGCAACATAACATTCATTCTCGATGGCCCTGGCTTGGGCACAATTACGCACCCGCGAGTAACCGTTTTGCGTATCGGTCAGGAAGGGCACGAAAAGGATATCCATGCCTTCATCCGCCAACAGACGACTCAGTTCGGGAAACTCTGAGTCATAACAAATCAAAATGCCAATCTTACCGCAATCGGTATCAAAAGTCTTCAGCACCCTTCCTCCTTGCATACCCCAAACCTTTGCCTCATCAGGCGTTACATGGAGCTTTTCGTAACGTTCTACACTACCATCACGGCGACACAAATAGCCCACATTATAAAGGAGCTCATCTCGTACCTCCGGCATACTACCAGTGATGATATTGATATTGTAGGAGATCGCCAATTCCGAAAACTGCTTCACAATCGGCTCTGTGTGCATAGCCAATTCACGAATAGCATCTGGTTCAGAGAGATGATTATTCTCCGCCATCAGCGGAGCATTAAAAAACTCTGGAAACAAAGCAAAATCTGCTCGATAGGTGGTCAGAGCATCAATAAAAAACTCGGCCTGTTCCATCAGTTCTTTCCGGTTGTGATAGCGGCGCATCTGCCACTGTACCAACCCTAAACGTACGACCGTTTTCTGAGAGGATGCCTTCTCTCTTGGTTTCTCATAATAAATATTGTCCCACTCCATCAATACCGCAAACTCTCCACTATTGTGGTCACCTTTGAGGTAGCCTTTAAGAATTTTTGCAGGGTGAAAATCATTGGCGATCTGAAAATTAAGTACCGGGTCATTGATTTCTTTACGCTTGACACAAGCAATGTACTCTTTGGGAGAAAGCTCTCCGGAATGCGTATGATAATTGGGCATACGCCCACCAAAAGCAATACCTTTCAAGTTTAGCCGCTCACACAGTTCTTTACGATAATCATACAAACGGCGCCCTAAACGCAAACCTCGGAAACTTGGCTTGATAAACACATCAATACCATAAAGCCGGTCTCCGTTGGGGTCGTGGGTTGTGAAGGTAGAACCTGCTGTTACATCAGCGTAGGTATGATGATCTTCGAAGTCTTTATAATCCAGAATAATCGACAAGGCGCAGCCTGCCAATTGCCCATTTATTTTTATAACCACCTGCCCTTCAGGAAAAAGATTGATTAACCGTGCCAGTTGTTCTTCGTGCCAATAACTATTCTCAAGAGAACTATAGGCTTCAATCATAGCCTCCTTGAGCTCTTGGTAATCATCAAGGCTAAGGAACTGTAATTCAATATTCTCAATCTCTGTGCTCATCTTTCTTGTTATAGATAAAAGGTAATAAATAAAACACCAAATAGCGCGCAAAGGTATATCCTTCTTACCATTAATGCTTGAAAAAAATCCAAATTGGATTGGTCTTATTAACCTTATTAAAACTTCCTAGATGAGTCTTTAAAATAAACCTTTTAAGGTTGTAATATTAAAGCGGTACAGTCTCGATATTAAAGCCCAAAGCGCTCCGCAGCTTCCTTTTCCAATCTCTCACGGTGATCAGGGTGAGCAATAGAGATCAGTGCTTTAGCACGCTGCAACAGGTTTTTACCAAACAGGTCGACAACTCCATATTCCGTAACTACGTGATGAACGTGCGCACGGGTAGTTGTAACGCCGGCACCGGGTTGTAAAAAGCTTGTAATCTTTGATATTCCTTTATTGGTAATAGAAGGCATTGCAATGATCGCTTTTCCTCCTTCAGAAAGCGTGGCACCTCGCATGAAATCCATTTGGCCGCCTACGCCAGAAAACTGGTACTTGCCAATGGTATCCGCACAAATCTGACCGGTAAGATCTATCTCAATAGCACTATTAATGGCCGTGACCTTTGGGTTGGCCCTAATCAAAGCGGTATCATTGGTGAAGGCCGCTTCCTTAAAGTCTACAAAAGGATTGTCGTCTACAAAATCATAGAGTTTCTGTGAGCCTACAGCAAAACAGGTTACAATTTTACCGGTTTTGATTTTCTTTTCTTCTCCCGTCACGATGCCACGCTCAATTAACGGTAATAGGCCATCAGAGAACATTTCTGTATGAACACCAAGACGTTGGTGATTATTGAGGTTTAGTAAAACTGCATTGGGAATATTACCAATACCCATTTGTAGTGTTGCCCCATTTTCAATCAAACTAGACACAAAGTAGCCGATCTTTTTTTCAACCATTGTCATTGGCCGCTCTTCGTGCAGCATAATTGGCCGATCCACCATGATGGCTTGGTCGATTTCACTGACATGGATGATCCCATCCCCGTGAGTACGAGGCACTTGCGGGTTGATTTGCGCAATGACTTTTTTAGCGGTCTGCACAGCAGGCAGGGCTATATCTACCGAGGTACCAAGCGAACAATAACCATGTTTATCGGGAGGTGAAACCTGGATCAACGCCACATCAAGTGGAAGAATATTACGCCGGAAAAGCAAATGTATCTCGCTCAGAAATACCGGAATATACCCCCCACTTCGAGAGTTTACATTTTTACGTACGTTCCCACCAACAAAACAACTATTAGTCTGGAAGGATTCATTATAAGGTGCTTCCGCGTATTTAGCGACACCTTCCGTATGAATATGAATAAACTCCACATTCTTCAATTCCTGATAACGGTCACACAAGGCATCAACCAATTCAGTTGGTGTCATGGCCGTACCCTGAATGAAAACACGGTCACCAGATTTAACGAGTTCAACGGCATCGGCAGCCGTAGTAATATTGAGCGTTGAGGGAATAGACATGAGTCATTGTTTGTTTCACCCGCGAAGGTAAAACCCTCCCTATATCGCTTCAGCGATGAAATTCAAGCCCTCCTGGTGATAAAAATCACCTGCTATTTTGCAGCTACTTTTTTCTTGGTTTTCTTTTTCCCAGCTTTAACACTAAAGACAGTTATACCTAGTGGTGGAAGGTTAAACTCAATGCTGTATTCCTGGTTATCCCATTCCTTTTCATCTGCCTTGATAGGCTTGGAATTCAACAAATGATCCGTCCCCTGGTATTTGGCTGCATTACTGTTTAATACCTCTGTATAGGTTCCTGGCAAAGGTACTCCTACTCGAAATCCTTCGTGCGGTACTGGTGTAAAGTTACAGATGATAACCATTACATCTTCTTCTTTCTTACCCCGTCGTAAGTAAGATAGAACGCTGCGTTGATGGTCACCGTGGTTAATCCAGGCAAAACCTTCTTGTGAAAATTGCTGCTCGTACAATGCTGTACTGCTGGTATAAAGCGCATTTAGATCAGCCACCCAGCTTTTCACGGCTTTGTGATGTGCTTTCTCCAACAAGGTCCAGTCTAGCCCTTTTTCAATATTCCATTCACTGTTCTGCCCAAATTCTCCTCCCATGAAGAGTAATTTAGTACCAGGGTGAGTAAACATATATCCAAACAACAGCCGGAGATTCGCAAAGCGTTGCCATTCATCACCAGGCATACGATCTAATAACGGCCCTTTACCATGCACGACTTCATCGTGCGAAAGTGGAAGCATGAAGTTTTCGGTAAAACCGTATACCATGCTAAAAGTGATCTGATTGTGGTGAAACTGCCGGTGAATCGGTTCCAACTTGAAGTAATTCAAGGTATCATGCATCCAGCCCATCATCCATTTTTGCCCAAAGCCTAAACCACCAGTATATACCGGCCGGCTCACACCTGCCCAAGCGGTAGACTCCTCTGCAATCGTCATAACATCAGGGTATTCCTGATAGACCGTTGAATTAAACTCCCGGAGAAAATCAATCGCCTCAAGGTTTTCGTTGCCTCCGTATTTATTAGGAATCCATTGCCCGTCTTCACGGCTATAATCAAGGTAAAGCATTGAAGCTACAGCATCTACCCTCAGGCCATCAATATGGAAATGCTCCAACCAGAACAATGCGTTACTGATCAGGAAGGAACGTACCTCATTACGGCCATAGTTGAAAATACTGCTTTTCCAATCAGGGTGAAAACCTTGGCGTGGATCGGCGTGATCATAGAGATGTGTACCATCAAAATCAGCTAATCCATGAGCATCGGTAGGAAAGTGAGAAGGTACCCAATCCAGAATAACGCCAATGCCCGCTTGGTGAAGTTTATCTACCAAGTACATAAAATCCTGCGGTGTCCCAAAACGGCTTGTTGTAGCAAAATAGCCCGTTATCTGATACCCCCAACTTGGGAAATAAGGGTGCTCCATAACAGGTAGAAATTCTACGTGCGTAAAGCCCATTTCTTGCAGGTAAGCGGGAAGTTCTTCCGCCATCTCGCGATAACTGAGGGTTTCCGTAGCTCCTGGTTTCTTGCGCCATGAGCCCAAGTGCGCCTCATAGACACTATAGGGTTGATCTAGTCCTGCTTTTGCTGGACGTTTGCTCATCCAGTCCTTGTCCTCCCATTCGTAGTACAAATCCCAGGTTACACTAGACGTATTTGGGGGGACTTCCCAAAACCAGCTAAAGGGATCACCTTTCACCAGCTGGCGCCCGTCAGGAGCATCAACGGCATATTTGTAAAGAAGTCCTTTTTTCAAATCCGGGATAAACCCTTCCCAGATACCTGAGCCATCAGGCCTAGGGTATAGCTTATGTGCCCCTCGCTTCCATTTGTTGAAATCTCCAACGACGGATACTGCTCGTGCACTCGGTGCCCAAACAGCAAAGTAATACCCCCAGGTACCCTCGACTTCAACAGAATGGCTACCCAGTTTTTCATAAGCACGAAAATATTTCCCTGCTTTGAACAGATTAACATCAAATTCCGTCAGTAAACTGAAAATTTCGACTTTCGACATGGACTATTTTTTTAACGCTAGCTGCTAAGATAACAAAGCTAAGGACAAGATATAAAAAAAGCCTTTCCGGGGAGTGGAAAGGCTTCTTTTGCAATCATGGAAAATAATATTTCCAATTATTTATCTAGTTCAGGGTGCTTACAACGCTATTTTCTACGCCAAAAGGAGTAGCAACATATTTGTCAGCAGCCCAGTCGTTTTCCCACACTTCACCGTCCAACAAGTAACGAAATTCATATTCCTTACCCGTTTCAAGTTCTAAGGTAGCTTTGAAAACATTCTTTTGCTTCTTCATAGAAATACCAGCTTCGGTATCCCAGTTGTTAAAGTCACCAATCAGAACCACTTTCTTAGCGGTTGCAACGGCCTCTGTAGGAAGCGAAAAAGTGGCCTTACATACAGGCTTTGATTTCAAGAATTTCTTTGCAATCATGAGTATCGAATTTAGGCCTGGATTTCAAAAAAAACAGGCAATGGGATTGAATAATTATGGCTTAGAAAAATTAGCGTTTGTTGGGGAATTTGCGAACTGATTTTAGCTTCGCTGATCGTCGTTCCTCCTCAGAGTTCAACGATTTACGGTTCTGACGAAGAAGTCAAAATCGAACTTAGCGGGCTATAAGTGAGGTTTTTAGTTCGAAGACAGGTTCGAAAACCCTTGAAAACCAGGAAGCATCAAGCTGTTCCCCTTAAATATTTCAACCATCTGTTTTTCACCAGATGAAATTCCCCAACAAGCTCTTAGCGCTTACCGCCTTTCAGCTCGTCTTGTAGCTTATTCAGCTCGTCCCATTTTCCAGCAGCAGCTAGTTTAGCTTGCTCAGGCCAGGTCGTAGGATTGTGCATTTTGTAACGAGAACCAGCAGCCTCAAGAATCGCCTGTAGCTTAGGTTGCTTAGCCTTTGCTAGATCTGCAAAAGTTTTGATCCCGTCAGCTTGTAAAAGACCAGCAATCTTTGGCCCTACTCCTTCAATTTTCTTCAGATCGTCAGCTTTGACAGTCTTTTTAGCAGGAGTTGCTTTTTTTGCCGGAGCTACTTTTTTAGCTGGAGCTTTTGCTTTAGGAGCTACTTTTGCTGGAGCCTTAGTAGCTGCTTTTTTAGCGGGAGTCGCTTTCTTTGTAGGAGCCTTTGCCTTAGGGGCAGCTTTCTTTGCAGGAGCTTTCTTGATCTCTACCGCATCTACAACCAATACACAATTGTGACTGAAGAATTCAGTAATTTGGTAGTCATCCGCAGCTTCATCATTGAACCAATCTTGTCCATTAACCAGGTAACGGAACTCATAGGTAGCACCTGCTGGTAATTCAATAGCTGCTGTGTACTCTTTTTTCTTGGCACTTAAAACCAAGCCTTTGTCCCAGCTCCAGTCATTAAATGTACCCAAGACGCGAACCTCGGCTTTCTTGCCAACCTGATCGGTAGTCAGTGAAAAAGTGACTTTACAAACAGGCTTTGATTTGGAATATTGCTTCTTAATCATTGAATAGAAAGTGTTTATTTTACACCAAGTTGCAAACTTATAACAAAGATAGGACATAGTCAACTGATTATCAATGATAAATATCAACTACTCCACCGCCCAACCTTGTTGATTAAGTGGCGGTAAGCCTCTTATTCGGAATAATTATTGGCCTGCAATTACCTCGCCAAATCCAGATAGGCAAAATGGGAAAGAAATAAACTTTCGTATCAAGTGGAATTTTCACAAAAAAAGTCAAAAAACTTTTTCTAAAGACCAAAAAGCTGCTCTACATTCAATAATAGTTCTTCTACTTTTTGAAAATAGCGCCCCATGTCTCGGCCATCAACTGTAGCATGGTGAGCCTGTACAGCTAAAGGCATCATCACCTTTTTCTCTTGGGTAAAATACTTCCCCCAGCTAATGCGAGGCACACTATCCGCTGGCGAATAATGCATAGCGTGGCTCAATCCTGTAAAACTTACCCATGGGATAGCCGACATAAAGAGGTAATCATCACGCCCGGGTTCATCTTCAAAATCGGGCGCAGTTTTCATTCGTTCTATCCTTGCCAGCGCTCGTTCGATGAATACTGGAGCAGCAGGATCGTAATCGACCGTACAGAAACTAAAAACCTCCGATACTTCTGTTGGCACGGTAAAGGAAGGTTGCACAGTAGGGTGTTCTACAACTTGCTCTCCTCGAATTCGCCAACGAAAGGCTGGAATATCATTGGCCGCTTTAGAAAGCAGGTATACTATATATGGTGTAAAAGGAAGTTTTTGCCTCTTTACGAATGCCAGGAAACGGGTAATATCTACATTAGCCACCAGGTTAAAGTGGGGCTGATCCATTTTACGAAAGAAATCGAAATGCTTTTGACGATGAGGATTATTGAATGTAATAACTTTCATTGTTGCAATTCTTCAAACTTGGTGAGGCTTTCAGCAAAATCCGTATTGAGATACAGGCTGCTTCACGTCCTTAAAATAAACGGTACAGAAACTCAAACATTACCAGCGCCAAAATGATCCCAAATCTTTTTGCAAAGCCACAGCCTCTTTATAATAGGTGTGCTCCTGATCGCCAATAATTCGCAACAGACGTGCATAGATCTCGGCTTCGGGTCTCCCCTCTCCTACTTTTGCTAAAACGATGCTCCAATCCAGATTGTCCTGGTAATACTTGAGGTCGTCCTCTTTGAAACTAGCTGGTGGCAATTGTGTGTTTAAGGCTTCGAACTGGCGAGTAGCTTCTGCAAAATCTTGTTCTTTAAGTAAATTATGAGCAGCTGCAAAACTATCCAGGTAGGCATCTTCTTCGACGGCTCCAGCGCCCATCGTATTTCCTAAAGGAGGTTGTTTATAAAATCGTGTCACAATGGCTTCGTCGGAATAATTCTGCTGAGCAAACCAATTGGCCCCTGTAACCATCAACACCAAGACACTAGCCGCAATAACTCCCAAACGCTTCCAATTGGATCGTAGACCATGTAATTTAGCAGTAGGCTTATTCTCGTCTTTCTCCCATTTACGAAGCTTTTGGCGAAAATCATCGTCCTTTAAATCATGAAAACCACTATTTAACTGTACCTGCTCCTCTAGGAGTTTGGCGAAGGATGGATCATTGACTTTCCTTGTTTCTATCACTTGTTGGTTGGCCTCTGATAGCTGCCCTTTTATGTACCAATCCGCTAGTTCCGTATCGTCTGTAGCTTGCCAAGCGACATCCATTTCTGCAAACTTTGCTCCTTGTTCTTCGAAGTGCAACGCATCCCATGCGTTCCAAAGTTGGTTAAAAGCCCTTGTTTCTTCTTCTCCGTTTGGCAACTCATCCAGGGCTAATCGGAGCTTTTTGTGTTCGTCTTCATTCAGCTTACCGGCCCGTAGGGCTTCCAGCTGCATGAGTAATTCGTTTGGTAACATCACTTAGTTATAATTCAAAATCTCAAACCTTTTTTGATTTTGAAGGGTTAGTTTTCTTCTATACTTATCAATTTACGCATCCGCTGTAAACAGTCAAATTTGCGCTTCCGGGCCGCTCCTGCGCCACTCAAGCCCAGGTCTTCCGCAATAGCTTCCATACTATAGCTATGGAGATAAACTTTGCGCAAAATATCACGGCATTTTTCATCCATACGATTGAGTAGGCTGCGTATCCAGGCGGCTTGCTCTCGCTGGGCTATCCGATCTTCTACTCCTGGTGGAATGGCGACTTCCGGGACTTCTTCTTCCCATTGGGTTTTCGCCCCCCCTTGTTTTCGATAGATCATTTTGCCTACTCCAAATAAGTATGTCCTAAGACTGCTGCGCAGAGGCGCTGCCAAACTACCATCGGTTACCTTACGGTGAAGGACTACCATGGCATCCTGGTACAAAGCGCTAACCTGCTCCGGCGGCCAACTCGTGTGCTTTAAAAAAAACAAGCGAAAGGGTGACCGCAGGTCATCATACAGTGCCCGCCAAGCAGAATCACTTCCGGTAGCTAGGGTTTGTAAACGGCTTTCGTCCGCTGCATAGTTGCTCATTAATGCGTGCTTTGGTGAAGATGTTACCAATTAAGAGGCTAAAATAAGAGAATTTGTGAGTTAGTTGGATTGTTAGAGTACTGGATTGTTGGATTGCGCAGGTAAGCCAGTGCATCATACAGCTGATCTCTAGGGCGTCTTTTGCATGTCTGCTAATGCTTTTCTGCTAGACTGCCTACGGCGTTGGCGTTGAAGGAATACCGGAGGGGCAGCCCGGGCACCACAATCCAGAATAGCACAACGCTCACAAGTCGTATGCACATCTTTGGTAACAAGGGCAGGGTCGGCCAGAAAAGGAAAAGTATCCCGCAGCTGATCATTGAGCAATAACCCAATGGTGACACTGCTGCTATTATCAGCATTCTCGCGGGTAGGCTTGGCCATTGCCAGGCAAAAATAGGCATTGGGCGTGTCCCAGTAACGGGAAATTTGGGCGCCGACAATAGGTTCGGCGGTGGTAGCCTCTAGCCCTTGCTGAGCCTTCAAACGCCGAATGAGACGAATACTGATCCAGCGCCGGCAATAGTGCTCATCCAACTGATTAGCATGAGGATCATGCAACTGAGACAAATGCATTTCCTTGGTAACAATATACTTTTGCATACCATGATCCGTAAAAAACCGGAGAAAAAACAACTGTTTTACCCCAAAATGATGGGGCAAGATATTGGCCATGCGCTGTAGTAACATCTCTGAAGTCAACTCACTTTCTGCCAACCAGCGCAGCACCTCCTCTCCACGCCAACGCTGCCAACGCGTCATTTCCTGCAAGTAACCAACAATCACCGGTTCTGGCAATAACAAGGCTACAGAAAAATAAGAAGCCCGAAAGTTACTGAGTAACTTCTCAAAAGATTCGATCTCCAGCATTCGCGTTTCTAAGGGGCGCTCTGTTTCATTCAAATTCTGAAAGCCTATTTCCTTGGCCAACAAAAAACGCTCTTGTGCAAAATTGAGATCAGGCCCGAGGTAAAGAATTCCTTGTTTCGGTAGAAAAACCGATCGCAAATGCTTTAAGGTCGGATGACTCGCCAAATAGACACGATCTACTTTAACATCATAAACCTCTAGTAACAACTGTTCTAAAGTCGGAATATCCAGTTTACGATCATCAGCCAATTGATACTGCCGACGAAAGTCCTGAGTTGCTTGTTCTATTTCCGGAAAATAATTATCATGTAAATCCTGATAAGAACGAAGAGCTGCTTTGTAGAAATCTTCTCCCTGCATATTAAAATTTCGGGTGATTTTAATCACAGTACTAATAAAGGCATTCACTTTTTCAGGAGCCTGTAGCAGCAACTCAATCAACTTAGTCGTGGAAATTCCAAAAGTCTCTAACGGGAAGATTTTCAAAAAATCTGACCGGAGTAATTCAACAATCGGTCGTAATTTTTTACTAGGCTCCAGCGAAACTAAATAATCGTAATCGGTTTCTAAAGCAGCTGCTAAAGTGATAATCTTGTCCGACTTGGGATATTTTTTCCCTTTCTCTATACTATGCAAGTAGGAAATAGCCAACCCCGTCCGATCTGATAATTGCTGATAAGATAGATCGGCCTCCTGCCTTAAATGTTGGACTTTAAGCCCAAAAATCAGTTTTACAATTGCAGCTTCTTTTAACATGAACGAAATTCTTTACAGGGCTCTCTAAATTTTATCACCTCGCTACAGCGATAATTATCATCATATACGGGGCTAATACCCGCTAATTTAGCTTTTGTTAAGCGAAAAGGAGGCTAAACTCGGGTGAAAAAACAACAAGCAGATAAAATTTATTAATTAGAGAAAATTTCTCTAAAAATAAATAAATCTATAACTTGCACCCTGTTAGCAGCCTTTTAGAAACAGCACGAAAATAAAGTGTTTTTTCTACGTAATACTTATTGTGCAATGGCACCATTTATCACTAACTAATTGACAATCACAAACTGTCCGCACTGTCGATAGATTACAAGCTTGCCATTGATCTTGTCAACGACCGTGCAAAAATTCGAAGCTATGCTACAATTTGGTATCAAGAATCCACAAGAAAAACTGGAAGACCTGGGTATCCGCAACTATCGGAAAGCCTATTGGAATGAAACACCAGAATTCTTGCAAGAAGCCACTATTATTCGCGAGCAAGGTATCATTGCAGACAATGGTGCTTTAGCAATTAATACAGGTAAGTTTACCGGCCGTTCCCCAATGGATCGTTTCATCGTCAAAGATGATATTACTGCGGATAATGTTGACTGGAATAAAATCAACATGCCTTTTTCTGCGGAAGGCTTCGACCAGCTTTATGATAAGATAACAGATTACTTTGCAGGCCGAGAAATCTTTGTTCGTGATGCTTTTGCCTGTGCCGACACCAACTACCGACTTCCTGTGCGTGTAGTGAATGAGTACCCTTGGAGTAATATGTTTGTGTACAACATGTTCCTGCGTCCAACAGCAGAAGAATTCCAATCTTTCACCCCAGAATGGACCGTCATCAACGCCCCTGGTTTTTTAGCCGACCCTGAAGTAGATGGCACACGCCAATCTAACTTTGCGATCATCAACTTCACACGCAAGTGTGTAATCGTAGGCGGTACGGGCTATACCGGCGAAATCAAAAAAGGAATTTTCTCTGTCCTTAACTTCATTCTTCCAGAACAACGCAATGTGCTAAGTATGCACTGTTCTGCCAACGTTGGCAAAGAAGGAGATGTAGCAATATTTTTCGGCCTTTCTGGTACAGGTAAAACGACCCTCTCGGCTGATCCAAACCGTGAACTTATCGGAGATGATGAACATGGTTGGTCAGATGAAGGCGTCTTCAATTTCGAAGGTGGTTGCTACGCTAAAACCATTGACCTTACAGCAGAAAAAGAGCCTGACATCTACGAGGCAATCCGCCATGGAGCCATCCTCGAAAACATCGGCTTCTACCCAAATACTCGTAAGCCAGACTACAGCGACAGCAGCATTACACAAAACACGCGTGTAAGCTATCCGATTCACCACATCGATAATGCACTTGAAGTATCCGCAGCAGGCCACCCTACCAACATTTTCTTCCTGACCTGTGATGCTTTCGGTGTACTGCCTCCAATCTCAAAACTATCTCCAGAGCAAGCTGCCTACTTCTTTATCTCTGGTTATACGGCCAAGGTAGCCGGTACAGAAGAAGGTATTGATGAGCCAGTACCTAGTTTCTCTGCTGGATTTGGCGCTCCTTTCCTTCCTTTGCACCCTGGAAAGTATGCTGATATGCTAAGTGAGAAAATGCAAAAGCATGGAGTCAATGTATGGCTGGTAAATACTGGCTGGGCTAACGGTCCTTACGGTGTTGGTAGCCGGGTAAAACTTAAATACACCCGTGCTATGATTACCGCAGCCTTAAACGGCGACCTAGACCAGGTAACGTACAGTACGCACACCATCTTCGGGATGAAGCTACCTACTTCATGTCCTAATGTTCCTAGCGAAATCCTCAGCCCTAAAGCTTCCTGGAATAATGATCAGGCATTTTACAAGCAAGCCAACAAGCTAGCAAAAGCGTTTATTGCCAACTTTGAAAAGTACAAAGCTGGCGCTAGTCAGGNNGCTCCTAAAGTCAATGAGAGCGCCGTTGCATAAACTTGGCGATTATAATATCACAAACACATAAGTTCAAGGAGGTTTTCGCAAGAAAGCCTCCTTTTTTTATTTCACAACCGCCACAAAACGCCAAATATATCATTGTTAGTTTTGTAAAATGTAAATATTTAACTTACTTAGCATTCAGAGTTTAGAACAAGTGGCATTTTATACATTATCACCTACCGTTTTCCAGACTAAACCTACAGTTTATCCAAATTAAATACTTGTTCCTTTTCTTACTGGACTGATGCACTGTGTATATCGGCAATCCTGTTTACCCTGTTGTAAATAAGAAATCTTAGTACGATCCCAATTTACTTTGCGGCTATCCTGCTGTATTCGGTACATGGGCAAATCAGACCACACCAAACAAGCTCTTAGTAAGCAAACTATATTTTCTGGTATAAACAAAACTTTACATGAGAACTGTCTATTTTACACTAAGCGGAGCGCTCTTGCTCCTGGCTTTAACCTTCACTACCTCTTTATCGGCACAACGTAATTGTGGAGCCATGGAGCATCTCGAAATGGAGATGGAAAATGATTCCAAACGAGCGATTAAACTTCAACGGATTGAAGAGCAAACGCGTAACTTCATTCAAAACACAGATGCTCGCGCAGTAAATGGTGTCATCACTATTCCTGTAGTCGTACACGTTGTTTATAATACCTCTACTGAAAACATCAGTGATGCGCAAGTACAATCTCAAATTGATGTCCTCAATGAAGATTTCCGCCGCACCAATAGTGATGCAGATAACACCTGGTCACAAGCTGCCGATACGGAAATTGAGTTCTGCCTCGCATCTGTTGATCCCAACGGAAACGCTACAAACGGTATCACTCGTACCTCTACATCTGTTACTGCTTTCAGTACCAACGATAACATGAAGTTTAATTCTTCGGGTGGTAAAGATGCTTGGCCTGCCGCCGATTACCTCAATATGTGGAGTTGTGACATCTCAGGAGGAATCCTGGGTTATGCACAGTTCCCCGGTGGTGATCCAGCTACTGACGGAGTTGTTATGGACTACCAGTATTTCGGAACTATTGGTACTGCTACTGCACCTTTTGACCTAGGCCGTACTGCCACCCACGAGGTTGGTCACTGGCTAAATCTTCGCCACATTTGGGGTGATGGCGGCTGTGGTGTTGATGACTTCGTAAGCGACACCCCTACTTCTGATGCCGCCAATTACGGTTGTGCTACTGGCCACGTTTCTTGTAGCTCTACAGATATGGTACAGAACTATATGGATTACTCTGACGATGCTTGTATGAACCTGTACACTGCTGGTCAGAAAACCCGTATGCGGGCACTCTTTGAGCCAGGTGGTGCACGCGCTAGTTTACTCAATTCAGCGGCTTGTGGAGCTCCTCCTACCCCAACTTGTTCGGATGGCATCCAAAATGGCAATGAAACTGGTGTTGACTGTGGTGGCCCCGACTGTGCTGCCTGCCCTCCTTGTACAGATGTAATTGTTTCGATTACTTTAGATAATTACCCTGAAGAAACCAGTTGGACAATTACCAATAGTGGTGGATCAGTAGTAGCCTCTGGTGGCACCTATGGTAGCCAAGCTGATGGTTCTACCGTTACGATTACAAATTGTCTGCCTGATGGTTGTTATGACTTTACGATCAATGATGCTTACGGAGATGGCATTTGCTGTTCTTACGGTAATGGTTCTTATTCCGTTACTACCGGAGGCAGTACTGTTGCTTCTGGTGGCTCATTTGGATCCAGTGAAACAACCAATTTCTGTGTGGGCGGTGGCCCTGCTCCTACATGTACAGACGGCATCCAGAATGGTAGCGAAACTGGTGTTGACTGTGGCGGCCCTGACTGTGCTCCTTGTCCTACCTGTGATGACGGCATCCAAAACGGTAGCGAAACTGGCGTTGACTGCGGTGGCCCTGACTGTGCCGCTTGTCCTACCTGTGATGACGGCATCCAGAATGGTAACGAAACTGGCGTTGATTGTGGTGGCCCTGACTGTGCCGCTTGTCCTACCTGTGATGATGGCATCCAGAACGGTAGCGAAACTGGTGTTGATTGTGGT